>CAJPFL010000279.1 GCA_905339315.1 Rhodocyclaceae bacterium | reverse complement strand
CTACGACAAGCCGATGATCTACTATCCGCTGTCGACCCTGATGCTCGCCGGCATCCGCGACATCCTCGTCATCTCGACGCCGCAGGACCTGCCGCGCTTCGAGCAGCTGCTCGGCGACGGCAAAAGCTGGGGCCTGTCGCTCTCCTACGCCGTGCAGCCGAAGCCGGAAGGGCTCGCCCAGGCCTTCCTCATCGGCCGCGACTTCATCGGCGGCGCGCCCAGCGCGCTGGTGCTCGGCGACAACATCTTCCACGGCCACGACCTGGCGGACGACCTGCAGGGCGCGGCGGCGCGCAGCGAGGGCGCCTCGGTCTTCGCCTACCCGGTGCACGACCCGCATCGCTATGGCGTGGTGGAATTTGGCGCCGACGGCCGCGCCGTCAGCATCGAGGAGAAGCCGGCCAAGCCGCGCTCGCGCTACGCCGTCACCGGACTCTACTTCTATGATGAAAAGGTCTGCGACATCGCCGCGAGCCTCAAGCCCTCGCCGCGCGGCGAACTGGAAATTACGGACGTCAACCGCCGCTACCTCGAGCTGGGCGAGCTCAACGTGGTGATGATGGGCCGCGGCCATGCCTGGCTCGACACCGGCACCCACGAATCCCTCATCGAGGCTTCGCATTTCGTCCAGACCATCGAGAAGCGCCAGGGCCTGAAGATCGCCGCGCCCGAGGAGATCGCCTGGCGCATGGGCTACATCGACGCCGCCCAGCTGCGCCGCCTGGCCGAGCCTCTGCACAACAGCGGCTACGGGCGCTACCTGCTGAGCGTGCTCGAAGAGGGCTGAGTATTACTCCCCTCGCCCCGCTTGCGGGGAGAGGGGCAGGCAGCGTGGCCACGTAAAGCAGTGCGATGGCGGCGAAGGGCCGGCGTGTGCCAGGCGCGAGCCGCGCCGACGATCAGCCCATCGCGTCGCCCTGTCTGCGCAGGGAGGCGACGAAGAGGCCGGCGCCGATCAGGAAGAAGACGACGCCGAGAATGCCCAGGATGATCAATCCTCCCCAGATCATGAAGAAGTCGTCGACCTCGGCGTTGTGCGGCTTCTCGGGCAGGTAAAGCACGGCGACCTTTTCTCCGACCGCGTAGCTGGGAGGATTGCTGCCTGCCGAGGAGGTGAATTCGACTGTCTGACCGTGCCGGTCGCTGAAGCGAATGACTGGGCGATAGGTCTTGTGGCTGCGCACCAGTTCAATAACTGTGCCTTCGGCCTGCACCGCGCTTGCGAGAAACGCGCGTGTGTCCTGGGACAGGTAGAACGTGCCGGCGAGCATCACGGCGCCGAACAGGGTAAAGAGGTATTTGATGAGGGTTGTGATCATGGGGCAAGGCCGGGGAGGCGTATTACCCACCGTGGGCGTCAATCACGAGGCCTCCCCTTGGCCCAGGAGGCGCCCGAGGAAAAGGACCACGCTTCCGATCAGGAGCATGCTCGCCAGGACGATTCCGATCACGCGCGCGATGCTCCGGGCCAGATGGGGCCTCATGAACACGATCCGGTGGTCGACATCGGGCGCCTCACCCGGCTTGAGCCCACTGATCTGAAGGGTGTGCCGGCCCGGTCTGGCGATCTCGCAATATGCCAGCTCCATCCTCACCCTGGAGACGCCCGAGGTGTGGGCGCGAAACCAGCTGCTTCGGCTATCGGCCTCTCTGCCGTCAGGCCCGATCAGCCTGTACGAGAGCTTGGCGAAGCGGCTCGTGAAGCGCGGCCCCTCCATGCAGAGGACCACCCGGCCGGCCTCGGTGAAATCCACCGCCTGCGTTTCCACGAGCGGGACGCTGATGAGATGCGCCTGCTTCATGACCTTGATCACGTCCCGGATCAGGTACACAAGCGATGCGGCAGCGATGATGAATAGGGGGATCGATATCCACAAGCCGTGTCGGTAAATGAACGAGAAAAGGGACATCTTCACCTCTCATCGGAGTCGGGCCCGGACGCGCTCTTCGGCGGGGCGGATTCGAACCTGCGCATCATACGGCAACTTTCCCTGGCGCAGCCCGGGCAGCGGCTGCGTCAGCTGCTAATGAGCCTCATCCCAATTCGCGCCGATGCCGACCTCGGCGACCAGCGGCACGGAGAGCTGCGCCACGCCGGCCATCAGCTGCGGCAGTTCGCGGCGCACGGCCGCGAGTTCGTCTTCCGGCACTTCCAGCACCAGTTCGTCGTGCACCTGCAGGATCAGCAGCGTGCGCATCCGCGCCTCGTCGAGCCAGCGCTGCACGGCGATCATCGCCAGCTTGATGATGTCGGCGGCGGTGCCCTGCATCGGCGCGTTGATGGCGGCGCGCTCGGCGGCCTGGCGCCGTGCCGGGGCGGCTGACTTTATCTCCGGCAGCCACAGCCGGCGGCCGAACACCGTCTCGACGTAGCCCTTGTCGCGCGCCAGCTGGCGGGTGGATTCCATGTAGTTCGCCACGCCGGGATAGCGCGCGAAGTAGCGGTCGATGTAGGCCGCCGCCGCCTGCCGCTCGAGGCCGAGCTGGCGCGCCAGGCCGAAGGCCGACATGCCGTAGATGAGGCCGAAGTTGATCACCTTGGCGTAGCGGCGCTGCTCGCTGCTGACCTCCGCCGGCGCCACGCCGAACACTTCGGCGGCGGTGGCGCGGTGGATGTCGGAGCCTTGGGCAAAGGCGTCGAGCAGGCCCGTGTCGCCCGACAGGTGCGCCATGATGCGCAGCTCGATCTGCGAGTAGTCGGCAGAGACGATGCGCGAACCCGCCGGCGCGACGAAGGCCTGGCGGATGCGCCGGCCCTCTTCGGTGCGGATCGGGATGTTCTGCAGGTTCGGGTCGGAGCTGGCGAGCCGCCCGGTGACCGCCACGGCCTGGGAATAGTTGGTGTGCACGCGCCCCGTGGCCGGGTCGACCGAGCGCGGCAGCTTGTCGGCGTAGGTACTCTTCAGCTTGGCCATGCCGCGGTAGTCGAGGATCAGCTTCGGCAGCGGGTAGTCGAGCGCCAGCTGTTCCAGCACCTCCTCGTCGGTGGACGGCGCGCCGGAAGGCGTCTTCTTCAGCACCGGCAGCTTCTCGCGCTCGAAGAGGATCTCCTGGATCTGCTTCGGCGAATTCAGGTTGAAGGGCTGCTTCGCCACTTCGTGCGCCTGCCTTTCGATT
>CAJPFL010000278.1 GCA_905339315.1 Rhodocyclaceae bacterium | reverse complement strand
GCGCCGATCTCCGCCACCGACTGCTGCTCGCTCATCACCGACTCGCGGCCGATCTGCTCGACCACCACCGGCTGGCCGGATTTTTCCGCGCGCTCCGCCGCCTGGCGCAGGCTGTCCTCCGCCGCGCGCCGCGCCGTGCTGTTTTCCGCCGGCTTGAGGCGCAGCAGCTGCGGCCGCTCGTGCAGCGCCGTCGCCACCGCACGCGCCGTCGCCAGCAGCGCCTGCTGCTGCGCCTCGAGCAGGAAGCCCTCCATCTCCTGCACGTAGCGCCAGCCGACCCAGGGCAGGGCGAGCAGCGTCAGCGCGACGAGCGCCAGTTTCAGCCTGAGGGTGATGCGGAAATTCATGCCTTCCAGCGGTAGCCCATGCCGTACACCGTGTCGATCTGGTCGAACTTGGCATCGACCGCCTGGAACTTGCGGCGGATGCGCTTGATGTGGGAAGTGATGGTGCCCTCGTCGACCACCAGCCTGGCGTCGTGCATCAGCTGGTCGCGGTCCTTCACGTGGCCGGGAAACTTCGCCAGGGTGTGCACCATCCAGAACTCGGTCAAAGTCAGTTCCACCGGCACGCCGTTCCAGCTGGCCACGAGGCGCTTGGCGTCGAGCCTGAGCGGGCCGCGCTCGAGCACCTCCTCCTGCGCCTCCGGCTCGCCCAGCACGTCGACGCGGCGGAACAGCGCGGCGATGCGTGCCAGCAGGTGCGGCAGGCTGATGTCCTTGGTCAGGTAGTCGTCGGCGCCGAGGCGCAGGCCGGAGACGATGTCGAAGTCGGCGTCGCGGGCCGAGAGGAAGATGATCGGCAGGCGCGGCGACAGCGCGCGCAATTCGCGGCACAGCTCGAAGCCGCCCTCGGGCTCGTCGCCGAGGCCGATGTCGATCACCGCCAGGTCGGGCAGCCGCGTGCGGAACGCCGCCAGCGCCTCCGGCCGGCCGGCATGGGCGGCGACCTCGTAGCCCTGGCGCGCCAGCGCCTCCGCGTAGTTGGCGCGGATGGCGGCGTCGTCCTCGACGATGGCGATGCGTCTCGGCATGCGTCGAATATACCTAAATCCCCGCCGTGCGACGCGACGAAAGGGCGATTGCCATTTTTTTGCCACAATTCTTCGCCGCCCTGCCCGTTTCGCTCCCATCTGCCGCCCGACTTCCCGGCTTCAATGCAAGCGTCGCCATACGGGAAGGAGAACAACAATGAACACCGCAACCTGTCATTCCCGCGAAAGCGGGAATCCAGCAGTCGCCGGGAACCACTGGATCCCCGCTTCCGCGGGGATGACGAACCGGAGCAGACTCGTAGTCGTCGAACTCGTCGCCAAGGTCGTGC
>CAJPFL010000277.1 GCA_905339315.1 Rhodocyclaceae bacterium | reverse complement strand
CAGGCGCTCGAAACGGGAAAAGGCCGGCGGCAGATCGCCGTCGAGGTTTACCAGTACGTCGTGGTGGGCCGCATCGTCCAGAGAGCCGCCAATCACGACGGGTGTCTCGGCGGCGAGTGCCGCGCCGACGCGGCAATGGGGCAGGAAGCCCGTCGCCGGCTGGACCCAGAGCTGGCGGTCCAGCTGCTCGGCCAGGTTCTCCGCCGGCGCATACACCAGCACCTTGCGGCCCTGGGCATAAAGCTCGCCGATCAGGCGGCAGGCGGCCTGCACCTTGTCGCGTGCGCCATGATGGAAATCGATGCTGGTCACAGCCTGCCCGCGCGCTTCATCAGGAAGTGCGTCAGCAGCGGCACTGGTCGTCCGGTCGAGCCCTTGCCGGCACCCGAGCGCCAGGCGGTGCCGGCGATGTCGAGGTGCGCCCAGCGGTATTTTTTCGTGAAGCGCGCCAGGAAGCAGGCGCCGGTGATGGTGCCCGCCGCGCGGCTGCCGCTGATGTTCGGGATGTCGGCGAAATTGCTCTTCAGCATCTCCTGGTACTCGTCCCAAAGCGGCAGTTGCCAGGCGCGGTCGCCCGAGGTCTGGCCCGCCTCGAGCAGTTCTGCGGCGAGGCCGTCGTCGTTGGCCATCAGGCCGGAGGCGACCGCGCCCAGGGCGATGACGCAGGCGCCGGTGAGCGTGGCGACATCCACCACGCAATCCGGTTCGAAGCGCTCGGCATAGGTGAGGGCGTCGCAGAGGATGAGCCGCCCTTCCGCGTCGGTGTTGAGGATCTCGACGGTCTGCCCCGACAGCGAGGTGACGATGTCGCCTGGCCGCGTCGCCGCCCCGCCCGGCATGTTCTCGACCGCCGGGATGAGGCCGACGACATTCAGCGGCAGCTTCATGGCCGCCATGGCGTGGAAAGCGCCGAGCACGCTGGCAGCGCCGGACATGTCGTATTTCATCTCATCCATCTCGGCGCCCGGCTTGAGGGAAATGCCGCCGGTGTCGAAGGTGATGCCCTTGCCGACCAATACGACCGGCTTTGCCTTGGCCTTGCCGCCGCGATACTGCAGGACGATAAAGCGCGGAGGCTGGTGCGAGCCGCGGCCGACGGCCAGCAGCGAGCCCATGCCGAGTTTTTCCATGCGGGCGCGGTCGAGCACTTCGCATTCCAGCTTGAATGCCTTCGCCAGCTTTTGCGCCTGTTGCGCCAAATAGGTCGGCGTGCAGATGTTGGCCGGCAGGTTGCCCAGTTCGCGGGTGAGGTTCATGCCCTGGGCGATGGCATCCCCCTGCATCAGCGCGGCGGCGGCGGATCTGGCATCCTTGCCTGCCACGAAGAACGCGAGCGCAGCAAGGGAGGGGCTGGCATTGTCCTTTTTCGACTTGAGCTGATCGGAGCGATAAAGCACGTCGTGGGCCACCAGCGCCCCCTGTCGCACCCGCCATGCGGCGTTGCGCCTGGCGACAGGCAGTTCGCTCAGCGTGATGCTGGCGTTCTTGCTGCCGGTGTCTTTCAGCGCGCGCACCGCCGCGGCAAGTGCGTCGCGATAGGCCTTTTCGCCGAACTCCGCTTCCTTGCCGAGGCCGACCAGCAGGACGCGCTCGGCGGCGATGCCCGGCGTGCCGTGAGCCAGCAGCGTCGAGCCGCTTTTCCCTTCCATGTCGCCACGACGCAGGATGCCGGCAAGATGCCCTCCGGCAACCTTGTCCAGCGCTTGTGCCGGCGCCGACAGCTGGCGCGAATCGAACACGCCGACGACGATGCAGTCGCAACTGGCCTTGGCCGGGTGACCGCTTTTTATGCTAAATTCCACGTGCTGCTCCTCTCCGTCCAATCAGGTCTCGATTATCCCTGTTCCCCTCGGAAAAAGTCAAAATGGCGCGCGGGCTGACCTTTGAGCGTGCGGTGATACGGGAATTCACCGGCACCGCCGGCGCAACCTTCGTTGCCCTGTTCGCCATCCTGCTGACGACCCAGCTGATCCGCCTGCTGAGCCAGGCCGCCGGCGGCAAGCTCGTATCCGAAGCGGTTGTCGCGCTGCTCGGCTTCGGTGCGCTGATGCATCTGCCGATCCTGCTTTCGCTGACCCTGTTCATCGCGGTGCTGATGACCCTGTCGCGCAGCTATCGCGATTCGGAAATGGCGGTGTGGTTTTCCTGCGGACTGCCTCTGACGGCCTGGGTGAAGCCGGTTCTGAAGTTTGCGGCGCCGCTGGTTGCCGCGATTGCCGTGCTGTCGCTGCTGCTGTCGCCCTGGGCACAATCAAAAAGCGTCGAATACCGCCAGCGCATGGACACCCGGGACGACGTGGCGCGCATCTCACCGGGCGCGTTCAAGGAATCGGCCAGCGGTGAACGCGTGTTCTTCGTTGAGGCGGCCTCGGCCGACTCCGCCACCGGCGACGAGGGTGCGGTCAGGAATATTTTCATCAGCTCGATGCAGCATGGCCGGCTCGGCGTGATGATGTCCTCCCACGGCTATACCGAGAGCCTGCCCAACGGCGATCGCTTCGTGGTCCTGGTGAACGGCCGGCGCTACGAGGGCGTGCCCGGATCGCCGGAATATCGCGTCATGGAGTTCGAGCGCTACGCCGTGCGCATCGAAACCAAGGAGGCGCGCGGCATCGAGATAACGACGAAGAATACGCCGACGTGGGACCTGGTGCAGACCCGCAGCAATTCCGGCAGGGGGGAGATCCTCTGGCGCATCGGCTTGCCGCTGGCGGCGCTGAATCTGGCCCTGCTGGCCATTCCGCTGAGTTTCGTGAATCCGCGCGCCGGCCGCACCAATAACCTGATCCTGGCCATCCTCATCTACATGCTTTACAGCAACCTGATCTCGGTGAGCCAGGCCTGGGTGGCGCAGGGCAGGCTGCCGTTCCAGATCGGCTGGTGGCTGGTGCATGTGGTGATGTTCGTCCTCTTGATACTGCTTTTTTTCAAGCGGCTCTCGGTATTTTCCTGGGTAAGGCTGCGCAAATGAAGGTCTACCAGCGCTATCTGGCGAGGGAGATCTATTCGGCCGTGACGCTGGTCCTTGTCGCATTCCTGATGCTGTTCTCATTTTTCGACTTCATCAACGAACTGCAAAGCCTGGGCAAGGGGAGCTACCAGCTTCGCTACATGGCTTACTTCGTGCTGCTTACCCTGCCCGGGCACATCTACGAGTTGGCGCCCATCGCGGTGCTGATCGGTACGCTGTATGCGCTGACGATGCTGGCGCGGCATTCCGAAATCACCGTTTTGCGCGCCTCGGGCCTGTCGACGTCGGCGATCCTGTCGTCGCTGGCGAAGGTTGGGCTGGCGTTTATCCTGCTGACGTTTATTGTCGGCGATTTCATCGCGCCGCCGGCTGAGCGTGCCGCCAAGCAATTGCGGCTGGAAGCGATGTCGCGGGTGGTGGGGCAGGAGTTCCGCTCCGGCCTGTGGGTCAAGGACGACCTGAGCTTCATCAATGTCCGCACGGTACTGCCCGATTCCAGGCTGGAAGGCGTGCGCATCTACGAGTTCGACAAGAACCAGGTCCTGCGCTCGATTTCGGAAGCCAGGGAGGGCGAATACCTGCCGCCTGGCAAATGGCGCCTGAAGGATGTTTCCCAGACGGTTTTCGAGAAGGACCGGGCAAGGGTCAATCGCCTGCCGGAAGCCGTCTGGCAGTCAGCAATCAATCCGGAAATCCTCAGCGTGCTGCTGGTCTTGCCCGAACGGATGTCCGTGGCCAGCCTGTACCGCTATATCCGCCACCTCAAGGACAACCAGGTCAATACCCAGCGCTACGAGATTGCCATGTGGAAGAAGCTGATCTATCCGCTGGCGGCGCTGGTCATGATGGTACTGGCCCTGCCGTTTGCCTATCTGCAGGACCGCATGGGGGCGGTCAGCGTCAAGGTTTTCGCCGGCATCATGCTCGGCATCACCTTCCATATGCTGAATGGCCTGTTTTCTAACCTCGGAGCCATCAACAGCTGGCCACCCTATTTCTCGGCCATCACGCCGAGCGCCCTTTTCCTGATGGCGGCCGGCGGCATGCTGTGGTGGGTCGAGCGTCGGTAAGGCTCATTGAATGCGGATTAGGCGGGTACCTGCCAGCCGGTCATGCAGGAATTGCCGGTCGCGATCGACAAGCGCCCAGAGGACGCCGAGGCCGCACAGCAACAGGCTTGGCCAGGCCAGGAGATAGCGAAAGAATATCTGCCGGGAGTTCAGGGGTTTCCGGTCGGCGGCCACCAGCTTGATTTTCCACGTCTGCATCGCCAGGGTTTGCCCGTTGCGCTTCCAGAGCCAGGCGAAATACACCAGCAGCACAACAAAAACGTGCAACCAGAGCAGAATGCCTGGGACGGCGGCCTTCAGGAAAAGACCCAGCAGCAGGTGGGGCAGTACGAAAGCGGCGCTCAATACACCGATCAGCAGGAAGGTCTCATAGAACATGCTGGCGAGCCGCCGGCGGATGCTGGGCACAGGTGCGGAGGCCTCCGTGATGACCTCCAAGACAGATCCTACTGCTGCTGAGCAGCGTCCGGCCCGGTGGCGGGCGACGCCGGGGCCGTTTCGGCTGATGCTTCGGGTTCGGAAGCGGCAGCCGGAGCGGGAGATTCCTCGGACTCGGTCATGTCGCTGGCCGGTTGAACCGGTACCGACGCAGCCTTGGCCGGAGCAGCGGCTTCGGGCAGGTAGCTCAGCCCCGAGACGGGTTTTTTGGGTGTCGGCCGGCCGGCACTCGCCTTGGGGGCGGCGTTTCGGGCGGCTTTTTCTGTCAAGCGCTTTTTTTCCTCGTCCGGCAATTCCTTGTATTGCTCCCACTTTTCCTTGATACCCTGCGTTTGCACGGGCGGGGCGGTTTTCAGGTTTTTGTACTGGGTGCGAGCCTGGGTTCGCTGCTCCGGTGTGAGACTGGCCCAATCCTGCATGCGCCGCTGGATGCGCGCCTGTTCCTCCGGTTTCATCGAGGAGTAGCGCTTTGCGATGCCCAGCCATTTCTTCTTGCGAACGGCTTCCATCCGGTCCCAGTCGCGGGAGAGCGGGGCCAGGATCTGCTTCTCTTCCTGGGAGAGTTCAGCCCATGCCGGCTGCCTCAGTTCGGGGACAACGGCATGGGAAGGAGAAAACAGCGAGAGGGAAAGTATTAATCCTGCGACGAGTGCTCGGAAAGCCATGCCTGAAAGCCCTTGTCGAGATAGGCGTTGATCGGCAGGTCGTCAGCGAGCAGTGCGCTGTCGATTTCCTCAAGCTCGGCCGCCCTCTCGAAATCGTTCCAGGTTGAAACCCCGACGACCCCGATGATCAGGCCGATGATTGCAACCAAGGCCCTGGCATGGGGCAGGATCACGTCCGCAGTCATATGGCCCATGCCGGCGAGGCTTAATTGAGCGCCGGGAACTTTTTGATGGGCAAGCGCATTCTGTCTGGCCTTGAACAAGCTGTCAGCGGTTTTGCGGTCGATCTCCTCCGTTCCCAGGTTGAGCTGGTGGCGAATCTTGTAGGCGAATTCCCGTTCATGTTTCATAACTCGATGCCCCTTGCTTTCAATGCCGTGGCCAATGCGTGCGTCGCCCGGGAGCAATGCGTTTTCACGCTGCCTTCCGAGCAACCCATTGCCGCCGCAGTTTCGGCGATATCCATATCTTCCCAGTAACGCATAAGAAAGGCCTCACGTTGACGTGGCGGCAGCTTTTTTACTTCTTCTTCAATAATTGCAAGGACTTGTGTCTGCTCGAGGCTGGCATGCGGGGTTGCCGGGGAATAAGACCCTTGCTCTACCTCCAAAGTTTCCAGGGGGTCGGCATCTTCGTCGTCGGATGGGGAAAAAGCCGAGAGCAGCGTGGTCCAGAGGGAACGAACTTTTTGCCGGCGGTAAAAATCGCGAATCGTGTTCTGCAGGATGCGCTGGAAAAGCATCGGCAGTTCTGCCGATGGCTTGTTTCCATATTTTTCCGCCAGTTTGAGCATCGCATCCTGCACGATATCCAGCGCCGTCTCGTCGTCGCGTACAGCAAACAGTGCTTGCTTGTAGGCGCGCCGCTCGACGCTGGCGAGAAAATCCGACAGTTCAGTTCTTGTGGCCAGGATTCAGATTTCCATTCGTTGCGAGGGGATTTTTCCATCGCGAAATGCCTTGACCAAAGAGGGACGGGTAAGTAAAATCACAGGTTTTTCAGCTGTTTATGGAAGCCTTCCAGGTGAAACAATGGTTTTGACCGGTGCGGAAATTGTAATCAGGTGCCTGCAGGAAGAAAAGGTCGAATATGTTTTCGGCTATCCCGGCGGCTCGGTCCTCTTCATTTACGACGAGTTGTTCAAGCAGGACAAGGTTCGCCACGTGCTGGTGCGTCATGAGCAGGGTGCCGTGCATGCAGCCGACGGCTATGCACGCTCGACCGAGGAAGTCGGCGTCGCCCTGGTGACCTCCGGCCCCGGCGTGACCAACGCCGTTACCGGCATTGCCACAGCCTACATGGATTCCATCCCGATGGTGATCATTTCCGGCCAGGTTCCGACCGCCTACATCGGCCAGGACGCCTTCCAGGAAGTCGATACCGTCGGCATCACTCGACCCTGCGTCAAGCACAATTTCCTGGTCAAGGACGTTCGCGAGCTCGCCGAGACCGTCAAGAAAGCCTTCTATCTCGCCAAGAGTGGCCGCCCTGGTCCGGTGCTGGTGGACATTCCGAAAGACATCTCGGCAGCGAAGTGCGAATACGCCTACCCGAAAGCGATCGCCATGCGCTCCTATAACCCGGTGATCAAGGGGCATCAGGGCCAGATCAAGAAGGCGGTGCAACTGCTGATCGAGGCCAAGCGGCCGATGATCTATGCCGGCGGTGGCGTGATCCTGTCGGATGCCGCCGACAAGCTCGCCAAGCTGGTCAGGCAACTCGGTTTTCCGGTTACCAACACCCTGATGGGTCTGGGCGGCTACCCGGCGACGGACAAGCAGTTCGTTGGCATGCTCGGCATGCACGGCACCTATGAAGCCAACATGGCCATGCAGCATTGCGACGTGCTGCTGGCGGTAGGTGCGCGCTTCGACGACCGCGTGATCGGCAACCCGGAACACTTTGCCGAGGTGCCGCGCAAGATTATTCACATCGACATCGATCCCTCGTCGATTTCCAAGCGCGTCAAGGTGGACGTGCCCATCGTCGGCGACGTCCCCGAGGTTCTCGACGACCTGGCGAAGCTGCTCGCAGCCAATGGCGGGCATGCCGACGAAAAGGCGCTAAAGGGCTGGTGGAAGCAGATCGACGAATGGCGCGGCAAGGACTGCCTCAAGTACGACCGCAAGAGCAAGATCATCAAGCCGCAGTTCGTCGTGGAGAAGCTCTACGAGGTAACCAAGGGCGAGGCTTTTGTCTGTTCCGACGTCGGCCAGCACCAGATGTGGGCGGCGCAGTACTACAAATTCGACAAGCCGCGTCGCTGGATGAATTCCGGCGGGCTCGGCACCATGGGTTTCGGCTTGCCGGCGGCGATGGGTGTGCAACTCGCCCATCCCGGCTCGCCGGTGGCCTGCGTCACCGGCGAGGGCAGCATCCAGATGTGCATCCAGGAACTGTCGACCTGCAAGCAGTACCGCCTGCCCCTCAAAATCGTCCTGCTCAACAACGGCTATCTCGGCATGGTGCGCCAGTGGCAGCAACTATTCCATGGCAACCGCTACGCCGAGTCCTATGTCGATGCCCTGCCGGATTTCGTGAAGCTGGCGGAATCCTATGGTCATGTCGGCCTGAAGGTCGAAAAGCCGGGCGACGTCGAAGGTGCTCTCAAGGACGCTTTCAAGCGCAAGGACGACCTGGTCTTCCTCGATTTCGCCATCGATCCGACCGAGAACGTCTATCCGATGGTGCAGGGCGGCAAGGGCCTCACCGAAATGATTCTCTCCGAAGAGCTATAGCATCATGCGGCATGTCATCTCACTCCTCATCGAAAACGAAGCCGGCGCGCTCTCCCGCGTGACCGGGCTGTTCTCGGCACGCGCCTACAACATCGAATCCCTGACCGTGGCGCCGACCGAGGATCCCTCGATGTCGCGCATCACCATCGTCAGCATCGGTTCGGACGACATCATCGAGCAGATCACCAAGCAGCTGAACAAGCTGATCGAAGTGATCAAGGTGGTGGACATTTCCGAGGCGGCCCACATCGAGCGCGAACTGATGCTGGTCAAGGTGCGCGCTACCGGCAAGGACCGCGAGGAAATGAAGCGCATGTCGGACATCTTCCGCGGCCGCATCATCGACGTCACCGAGACGACTTACGTCATCGAGCTGACAGGCAACACTGCGAAGCTCGATTCCTTCATCGAGGCCATCGATCGCACATTGATCCTGGAAACCGTGCGGACCGGCGTCTGCGGCATCGGCCGCGGCGACAGAATTCTCAAAGTCTAGTGATGAACGGGGAATGGCGGGTGTAGTCGCCTGCATCGCCCCCATATTTTTTAAGGATGGAAACATGAAAGTCTATTACGACAAGGATGCCGACCTCTCCCTCATCAAGGGCAAGAAAGTCACCATCGTCGGCTACGGCTCGCAAGGCCATGCCCACGCACTCAACCTGCACGATTCCGGCGTCAAGGTCACCGTCGGCCTGCGCAAGGGCGGGTCCTCCTGGGACAAGGCCAAGAAGGCCGGGCTGTCCGTCAAGGCGGTCGGCGACGCGGTGAAGGGTGCCGATCTCGTCATGATCCTGCTGCCGGACGAGAACATCGGCCAGGTCTATCGCGAGGAAGTCGAACCGAACATCAAGAAGGGCGCGGCACTGGCCTTCGCCCATGGCTTCAATATCCATTACGGGCAGGTGCAGCCGCGCGCCGACCTTGACGTCATCATGATCGCGCCGAAGGGTCCCGGCCATCTGGTGCGCTCGACCTATGTCCAGGGCGGCGGCGTGCCCTCACTGATCGCCGTGCATCAGAACGTCTCGAAGAAGGCGCGCGACATCGCGTTGTCCTACGCGGCGGCCAACGGCGGCACCCGCGGCGGCGTCATCGAGACCAGTTTCCGCGAGGAAACCGAGACCGACTTGTTCGGCGAGCAGGTGGTGCTGTGCGGCGGCTTGACGCAGCTCATCCAGAACGGCTACGAAACGCTGGTCGAGGCCGGCTATGCACCCGAGATGGCCTATTTCGAATGCCTGCACGAGGTGAAGCTGATTGTCGACCTGATCTACGAGGGCGGCATCGCCAACATGCGCTACTCGATCTCGAACAACGCCGAGTACGGCGACATCACGCGCGGCCCGCGCATCGTCACCGAGCAGACCAAGGCCGAGATGAAGCGCATTCTCAAGGAAATCCAGTCCGGCCAGTACGCCAAGGAATTCATCCTGGAGAACCGCGCCGGTGCACCGACGCTGCTGGCCTCCCGCCGCAACATGGCTGCCCACTCGATCGAGCAGGTCGGCGCCAAGTTGCGCGACATGATGCCGTGGATCAAGAAGAACAAGCTGGTCGACCAGACGAAAAACTAGTGTCCTCTTCCTACCCGCATCCCGTCATCGCCAGGGAGGGCTGGCCCTTCCTGGCGGCCTCTGTCGCGGCGGCGCTGGCCGTCGGCTGGCTGGCCGGCTGGGGCTGGTCGGTGCCGCTGTGGATCTGGACCGTCTTCGTCCTGCAGTTCTTCCGCGATCCGGCGCGGCCGATTCCCGGTAAGGCGAAGGATGTGCTCTCTCCCGCCGATGGGCGCATCGTCGCCATCCAGACGACGCGCGATCCTTACATCGATCGCGAGGCGCTGAAGATCAGCGTCTTCATGAACGTCTTCAACGTGCATTCCAACCGCAGCCCGGTGGATGGCGAAGTGAAGGGCCGCTGGTACCACGCCGGCAGTTTCCTCAACGCCGCGCTGGACAAGGCCTCACTGGAAAACGAGCGCAACGCCATCTGGTTGCGTACGCCAGGTGGTCAGGATGTCACGAGCGTGCAGGTAGCCGGGCTCATCGCCCGGCGCATCCTCTGCTACGTCAAGGAGGGCGACCGGCTGTCCCGCGGCCAGCGCTACGGCTTCATCCGCTTCGGCTCACGCGTCGATGTTTACCTTCCCCCCGACTCACGGCCAAAAGTCAGTCTCGGCGACACGGTGTCGGCCTCGGCGACCATTCTGGCCGAATTGTCCTAAAGGCCTGGGGCTACAATAGGGCCATGCCCGAATTCCGATCCCGCAAGGCGCTGGTCAACCCTGAATTGAGGCGAAGGGGCATTTACCTTCTGCCCAACCTGTTCACGACAGCGGCGTTGTTTGCCGGCTTCTACGCCATCGTGCAGGCCATGACCGACCGCTTCGAGCAGGCGGCGGTGGCCATCTTCATCGCCATGATCCTCGACGGACTGGACGGGCGCGTGGCGCGCCTGACCCGAACCCAGAGTGCCTTCGGCGCCGAATACGATTCCCTCTCGGACATGGTGTCCTTCGGCGTCGCCCCCGCGCTGGTAATGTTCGAGTGGGCCATGAAGGGCATGGGCAAGTGGGGCTGGATTGCCGCCTTCATCTACTGCGTTGGCGCCGCCCTGCGGCTGGCGCGCTTCAATACCAATATCGAGGTCATTGACAAGCGTTTCTTCCAGGGGCTGCCCAGTCCGGCCGCCGCAGCCCTGATCGCGGGTTTTGTATGGGTGCTGATGGACCTGAACTACACCGGCGAGGAGGTGCGCTGGTATGCTTGGGCATTGACGATTTTCGCCGGCGTGACCATGGTGAGCAACTTCCGCTATTACAGCGGCAAGGACATCAACCTCAGGCGCAGCGTGCCTTTCATCGCCGTCCTGGCGATCGTCCTCTTCTTTGTGCTGGTCTCCAGCTATCCCCCGGGCATCCTCTTTGCATTGTTTCTCTGCTACGCCTTTTCAGGCTACGTCATGGCTGTCCTGGACTGGGTCCGGCGACGCAAAACGCCGGCTTGACCCCCCTCTTGCACTGACGTCGGATTCTGGATATAGTCGGTCCATGCTTCAGATTGCACTCCTCCTGACGGCTTCTCTGCTTCTCGGCGGCCTGCTGCTTGCCCGGCCGCTGCTGCGCCGCGCGCGCTAAATTCCCCGACCCACAATTTGAGCAGTACCCGGCCGACGAGGGCATGACCCCCGATCGACTCTTGACGCATCCCATTCGGAGACGAACATGATGAAAGACCACTTGGTGATTTTCGACACGACCTTGCGCGACGGCGAGCAGAGCCCCGGCGCCTCCATGACCAAGGAGGAGAAGCTGCGCGTGGCGCGTCAGCTGGAGCGCATGAAGGTCGATGTCATCGAGGCCGGCTTTGCCGCCGCCTCGCCCGGCGATTTCGACGCCATTCGCAGCATTGCCGAGACAGTCAAGGAATCCACCGTCTGCTCGCTGGCGCGCGCCAGCGAGAACGACATCCGCCGCGCCGGCGAGGCCATCAAGCCGGCCCGGTCCGGCCGCATCCACACTTTCATCGCCACCAGCCCGATCCACATGGAGAAGAAGCTGCGCATGACGCCCGACCAGGTCGTCGAGCAGGCGGTGAAGGCGGTGCTTTGGGCGCGCGAGTACACCGACGACATCGAGTTCTCCGCCGAGGACGCCGGCCGCTCCGAGCTGGACTTCCTCTGCCGCATTTTCGACGCGGTGATCAAGTCCGGGGCGAAGACCATCAACGTGCCCGACACCGTCGGCTACAACGTGCCGGGGCAGTTTTCGACTACCATCCGCAGCCTGCGCGAGCGCGTGCCGAATTCGGACAAGGTGGTCTGGTCGGTGCATTGCCACAACGACCTCGGCCTCGCCGTGGCCAACTCGCTCGCCGCCGTGATGGAAGGCGCGCGCCAGGTGGAGTGCACCATCAACGGGCTGGGCGAGCGCGCCGGCAACGCCGCACTGGAGGAAATCGTCATGGCCGTGCGCACCCGCCAGGACATCTTCGACTGCGAGACGCGCATCGACACGACGCAGATCGTGCCGGCCTCCAAGCTGGTCTCCAGCATCACCGGCTTTCCGGTGCAGCCGAACAAGGCCATCGTCGGCGCCAACGCCTTTGCCCACGAGTCGGGCATCCATCAGGACGGCGTGATCAAGCACCGCGAGACCTACGAAATCATGCGCGCCCAGGATGTCGGCTGGACGCAGAACAAGCTGGTGCTGGGGAAGCATTCCGGCCGCAACGCCTTCAAGACGAGGCTGGCCGACCTCGGCATCGTTGTCGACAGCGAGGAGCAGCTCAACGTCGCCTTCGCCCGCTTCAAGGAACTGGCCGACAAGAAGCACGAGATCTTCGACGAGGACCTGCAGGCACTCATGTCCGACGAGGCGGTTACGCCGGAACAGGAGCACTACAAGCTGATCAGCCTGCGCGTCGCTTCGGAGACCGGCGAGACGCCGCATGCCCGCATCACGCTGGCGGCCGGCGGCGACGAAAGTCAGTCCGAGGCGGACGGAGACGGCCCGGTGGATGCCTCCTTCAAGGCAGTCGAGCGCATCGCCGGGAGCCACTCTGAACTGCTGCTGTTCTCGGTGAACAGCATCACCGGCGGCACCGACGCGCAGGGCGAGGTTACCGTGCGCTTGGCCAAGGATGGACGCGTGGTGAACGGCCAGGGGGCGGATACCGATATCGTCGTCGCTTCGGTCAAAGCCTATATCAATGCATTGAACAAGCTGGTTTCCAAGCCCGAGAAAGTTAATCCGCAGGTATGACAGCGAGGGTTAACTAGGGCTATGCCGTGTTTCAGGGGCTGACTTTGCCGGTGGCGCGGACAAAAAGCACCGCACTGCCGAACAAGGCGACGGCGAGGGCAATTTCAGCACCCGCGAGCCAGGCTGAGAGGCCTCGCTCGGTGGTGATGCGCACGACGCCTTCGGTGAAATACGCCAGCGCCAGCAGTGGTACCCACTGGTGCGTGTATCGCTTGCCGCGTAGCAGGCCAAACAACGGCGCCAGCAGCGGCAGCGCCTTCAACGCGAGCCAGGAGCCTCCCACGCGCAGAGGCGCCCACCACAACTCCCAGGCCAGGCAAAGGAACAGCAGGGCCACCAGGCTGATTGTCGCGGCCAAATTGTATTGACGGGCGGCTATGGGCATTCTTGCTTCCGGTAGAATCGCGGCATTCTATCGGAACGGAACGCTTAGATGCGTCTGGTCGGTCCCTTGCCCGACTTTCTCTCGCGCTGCTTTGTCCGCTTTCGCGAGGAGCGCTGCGCCCAGGCTGCCGCCAGCCTGGCGTTCACTACGCTTCTGGCGCTGGTGCCGCTGCTGACCGTGGCGTTGGTGCTGCTATCCCAATTCGACCTCTTTTCGGGGTTGGGCATGGCGCTGCGGAACTTCCTGCTGGCGAACCTGCTGCCGGAAAAGGCCGGCAACGTCATCACCGCTTATGCGCTGCAATTCACCCAGAAGACGGGACGCCTGACGGCACTGGGCACGGGCATGCTGGTGCTCACCGCCTTGCTGTTGATGCTCTCGATCGACCGGGTGTTCGGCCAGATTTGGCGGGTAAAGCAACCGCGGCCAGTCTTCAGGCGCATCCTCGTCTACCTTGGCGGGCTGCTGCTCGGGCCTGTCGTATTGGGGGCATGCGTGGCAGCAGCGACCTATCTGATGACGGCGTCGCTCGGCCTGGTCAATGAGCCGAAGTGGGTGACCAACCTGCTCCTTAAAATACTGCCGGCGCTGCTGCTTGCGGCCTTGTGCGCCCTGATTTACTACGCCATGCCGAACCGTCCGGTGGCGTCGCGGCACGCAGTTGCCGGCGGTGTGGTGGCGGCGCTGGGCTTTGCCCTTCTTCAGCGAGGGTTCACTATGTACTTGTCGGCTTTTCCGAACTACAAGCTGATCTACGGGGCCTTCGCCACGCTGCCGATCTTCCTGGTTTGGCTGTATCTTTCATGGCTGGTGGTGCTGGCCGGGGCATTGACTACTGCGGTACTGGGGGAGATGCGTCCGGCAAGGCAATGATCAGGTTGGATAAGGATCCGATTCGAACTGGAACAACTCGACCGCGCCGGTCTGCAGGTCCAGGCTGACCAGCCTGCCCTGCATGACGTGGGTTTTGTCTTCGCCGGAGACGATGAAGAAGCGGCGTGCGTTGAAAGCGCCGGCAGGGGCGAGCAGGGCCGGGTGCTCTCTGAGGGCCGGGATGGCCGGCAGCAGCAGTCCGGGGGTGGGCAGCTGGGTAGGGTCGCCGTTGCGAAACATCAGCTGAACCGAACGGGCAGCAGGGGCGACCAGTTCCAGGCCCAGTTCGATGTGCTCCGGATTCTCGCTTTTCATCCAGCGCACGACGCAGATGCTCCAGGACTTGTCCGGCGCAGGACGCAATGCAATGACGCTGCCCGGCACCAGTCCCTCGACTTCGCCGGCAACATGCATTACGGCATACCCCGCAGGGCTTTCGTTGAGCACCATCCACTCGGTCATGTGCGGCAAGCCCGCCCCGGTGCCCTCCGGTGCTTCACCGTGTTCCAGCAATCGCCACAGCTCATTCAGGCCGACGCAGACCTGGGCGCGGAAATTGTTATGGCGGCGTGAATGCTGGCGATGCGGAGGATGCGCCCAATGCGCTTGCAGGCGCTTCAGGGCGGCAATGCCGCCCTGTCCGGCGGCACGTTCCGGCAGCCGCAGATTGCCAGCAGGCATGCCGCTTTCGAGGGCGGAAACCTGTTCGCCCAGCAGCCTGGCCAGCAACTGGCAGGAGCAGTAGAGAAGATCGCCGTGGCCGGGCGGTACGCGGCGATTGGGGGGTACCGGTCCCATATCGCGACTGCTGTCCATCCAGTACCAAAGCCCCTCTTCCTCGGGGGGCGGCGATGGCAGCAGGCTGACCGTCGCGGAAAACTGGCCGAGGTATTCGCTCGCCAGCGCGATTTCTTCCGGCGAAAATCCCTCGGGCTGGGCTGCGGCCAAGGCCAGAAGGCCCTTGTAGGTTTTTTCCGCATCGAGCGAGAGGCCGGGAATGATTGTCGCCGACGGATCGTAATGTGCCCGCGCCGACCTGGCCAAGGCATGGGCGCGGCGCCACAGACCCGGGGGGGGCGGGCAGGCGACCATGTAACTGGTTTCCAGGGCCTCCGCGAGGCTGCGCAGGGCGCGGGCGGCAACGGAAGCAGCATTGCGACGCTTGCTGTGCATCAGGCGATCCGCGTCAAGCAGGACCCGCTCATAGCCGGCCGTGATGCTCTCGTGCACGCTGATCTGCAGGGTGGCCATGGCGCGCAATTCCTTGCCGAGCGGCAGGCTGGCTTCGGTGAGGTGCGACTTCAGGGCAAGCGAGAGCCGGTGCGCCCGGTCGTAGAAGAGGTCGAGAATGCGGTGGTAATGGGCAAGCTCCAGGCGGGCGCGGCCTAGCGCGGCCAGTTCTCCATTCAGTTGAGCCAGATCCTGCGCCGGGTCGTCCGGGATCGGTGACGCGAGCCAGTCCAGGACGTGTGTGAGGTCGTCGGACGGATGGACTCGGCGGATAGGAGCAGTGTTTGACAAGCGTGCGACGGGCCGCGAGGCGGCTCAAGAAATCATAACGGGTTCATTGTAGAGGAATCGGCCGGTCGGGCAAGGGGGGGCGTTGCCGTGCATGGCGCCGCCGCCAGACTGGGCTTGTTCTTGTTTTTCAGGCTGTTTTCCATTAAGATAGCGCCCTTTTTAGCTTCGGCTGCTTTGCTTTGGCTTTGCTTTCAGGGTCAGGCATGCGTCGAATCTCCGTTTTCCGATTTCAACCAAGGGTTAAGCACATGGTCGTCATTCGACTTGCCCGGGGCGGCGCCAAGAAGCGTCCGTTCTACAACATGGTCGTCACCGATTCGCGCAAGCGCCGCGATGGTGCCTGCATCGAACGCGTCGGTTACTACAATCCCGTCGCCGGCGAGAAGGAGCAGGCTCTGCGCGTGGATATGCTGCGCATCGAGCACTGGACGAGCAAGGGCGCCCAGCTCTCGCCTACCGTGGCGCGCCTGGTCAAGCAGTTCGCTGCCAAGCCTGCTGCCTAAACACGCATGATCGTCCTGGGGCGTATTTCCGCCCCGTTCGGCATTCGCGGTTGGGTCAAGCTTCAGGTGTTCGGGGACGACCCGCAGGCCTGGGCACACATGCCGCAGTGGTGGCTGGCTGCGGATGAGCTGGGTCCCGAGGGGAAATGGCAGGCAAGGCAGCTGGCGGAATGCCGGATGCACGGAAAGGGCCTGATCGTCCGCTTCGCGGGTTTTGAGGATCGCAGCGCCGCCGAAAAACTGGCGGGTCTGTATGTCGGTGCGCCCCGCGAGGCATTGCCGAAGACCGCCGAAAACGAATTTTACTGGGCTGACCTGATCGGCCTGGTCGTCGTGAATCTGGCCGGAGAACCGCTGGGTCGTGTCGCCGCACTGGTGAGAACCGGTGCGCACGAGGTGCTCGATGTACGCGATGCAGCCGGCAGCCAGCGCCTGCTGCCCTTCGTGTCAGCGGTCATCAAGGAGGTGGATCTGGCGGCGCGCCGGATCCGCGTGGAGTGGGGAAGCGACTGGTGAGCATCGCATTCGACGTCATCACGCTGTTCCCGGAGATGTTCGTCGCGGTGGCCGATTACGGCATTACGCGGCGCGCGCGCGAGCAGGGCCTGTGGCGCCTGTCTCTGCGGAATCCGCGCGATTTTGCGGTCGATAACTACCGTACGGTGGACGACCGGCCCTACGGTGGCGGCCCGGGCATGGTGATGCTGGCCGAGCCGCTGGAAAAGGCGATTGGCGCGGCCAGGGCAAACCAGCCCGGTGCGAAAGTCATCTGCCTGTCGCCGCAAGGCCGGCCCCTCAGCCATGAGCGGGTGCTGGAACTGGCGCAGGAGGCCGGAGCGATCCTGCTCTGCGGTCGCTACGAGGGCATCGACGAGCGCCTCGTGGGGCGTTGCGTGGATGAGGAGATCTCGCTCGGCGATTTCGTCCTCTCCGGAGGGGAGATCGCGGCGATGGCGCTGATCGACGCGGTGGTGCGGCAGTTGCCAGGCGCGCTCAACGATGCCGATTCGGCGGTGGAGGACTCCTTTGCCGCGGGGCTGCTGGATTGTCCGCACTATACGCGGCCCGAGGTGTACCAGGGGCTGCCCGTGCCGCCGGTGCTGCTCTCCGGCCACCACGCCGAGATCCGGCGCTGGCGGCTGAAGCAGGCCCTGGGGCGCACCTGGCTGCGGCGGCCGGAACTGATCGAGCGCCGGCAGTTGAGCCAGGAAGAATCCGTCCTGCTTGAGGAGTTCAGGCAGGAGCAGATGAAGTAGCAGGTTTATCAACGAGAAATGCGCGCACCATGCCACGGCATGCTCTGCGCACAAGGCCAAAGGCCATTCGACTTAGGAGCAAGGCAATGAATCTCATCGAGCAACTGGAACAGGAAGAAATCGCCCGCCTGGGCAAGACCATTCCCGAGTTCGCCCCGGGCGATACGGTAATCGTCAACGTGAATGTCGTCGAAGGCGAGCGCAAGCGCGTTCAGGCCTACGAAGGCGTGGTGATCGGCAAGCGCAACCGCGGCCTCAACTCCGCCTTCACGGTGCGCAAGATTTCCTCGGGCGAGGGCGTCGAGCGGACCTTCCAGACCTATTCCCCGCTGATCGCCAGCATCGAGGTCAAGCGCAAGGGCGACGTGCGCCGCGCCAAGCTTTACTACCTGCGCCAGCGCTCCGGCAAGTCGGCGCGCATCCGCGAGAAGCTTGCGCTGTCCAGCAAGTCGGGCGATTAAGGCAGAGGAAGCCGGTTCAAAGCAAAACGGGGCGCGAAGCGCCCCGTTTTTTTCTACTGGCTTCAGCCTTCGAGCTTGTTGCGCTCGATGAGGGCGTAGGCGGAGTGACAACATGCCGCAAAGCGGCTTGTTGCGGCGCAGGCTAACCTGCGAAGCAGGTTAAGCGAAGCGGCCGAAGCCAATGTGGATGGATACGGTTCTCAACTTTCGAGCTTGTTTCGCTCGATGAGGGCGTAGGCGGAGTGATTGTGTATGGACTCGAAGTTCTCCGACTCCACCACGTAGGCATCGATGCGCACTTCGCGGTTGAGCAGCGCGGCGACGTCTCGAACCATGTCCTCGACGAACTTCGGGTTGTCGTAGGCGCGCTCGGTGACGTACTTCTCGTCGGGCCGCTTGAGCAGGCCGTACAGCTCGCAAGAGGCCTGGCCCTCCACCAGCTGCACCAGTTCCTCGATCCAGACGAAATCATTGGTTTCTGCCGTGACGGTGACGTGCGAGCGCTGGTTGTGGGCGCCGCGCTCGGAGATCTTCTTCGAGCACGGGCACAGGCTGGTGACCGGCACCACGACTTTCATGTTGAAGCGGTACTTGCCGCCTTCATGTATCTCACCGACGAAGGTCACCTCGTAGTCGATCAGGCTCTGCACGCCGGACACCGGGGCCTTTTTGGCGATGAAATAGGGAAAGGTCATCTCGATGTGGCCGGTTTCGGCTTCCAGCCGCTTGACCATCTGGCGCAGCGTCGGCTCGAAATTTTCCACGGAAATTTCCCGCTCGTGGCTGTTGAGGATCTCGACGAAGCGCGACATGTGCGTGCCCTTGAAGTTGTGGGGCAGGCCGACATACATGTTGAAGACGGCGATGGTGTGCTGCACGCCACCGCTCTTGTCCATCACCTTGACCGGGTGGCGGATGGATTTGATGCCGACCTTGTTGATCGCCAGCTGGCGGGTATCGGCGGAGCCTTGGACGTCGGGTATGGCCATAGTGTCGCTCAGGTTCATGGTGGTCTCTCTTGGGCAGGTCTATTAGCGTTCTCTTTTGAATGCATCCTACCATTCCCGACAGAATCACTCAAGTATTGCCCGTCCCACCCTTTCTGCAATGCTCCTGGCGTCCAGGCCCAGCTGTGCCAGCAGGGTGACGGAATCGCCGTGCTCGGTGAAGCGGTCGGGCAGGCCGATGCGCAGCAGGCGGGTTGTCAGACCTTGCTCCTCGAGTGAACGGGAGACTTCCGCGCCGGCGCCGCCGATGACGGCATTTTCCTCCAGGGTGACGAGCAAGTCATGGCCGAAGGCGAGCTCCCGGACCAGGGCATGGTCGAGCGGCTTGACGAAGCGCATGTTGGCGACGGTGGCATTCATTGTTTCACCCGCTTCGAGGGCCGGGGCCAGCATGCTGCCGAAGGCAAGCAGGGCGATGCGCGATCCCGTGCGGCGGATCTCGCCCTTGCCGAGCGGCAGGGTCGTCAGCGCCTTCTGCGGCGGAACACCGGGGCCGTGGCCGCGCGGATAGCGTACGGCGCTGGGCCCGTCGTGGTGAAACGCGGTGGTGAGCATCTGCCGGCATTCGTTCTCGTCGGCGGGCGCCATGACCAGCATGTTCGGCACGCAGGTCAGGTAGGACAGGTCGAAGGCGCCGTTGTGCGTGGCGCCGTCGGCGCCGACGAGGCCGCCGCGGTCGAGGGCCAGCATCACCGGCAGGTTCTGCAGGGCGATGTCGTGGATCAGCTGGTCGTAGGCGCGCTGCAGGAAGGTCGAGTAGATCGCCACCACCGGCCTGATGCCCTCGCAGGCGAGCCCGGCGGCGAAAGTCAGGGCGTGCTGCTCGGCGATGCCGACATCGTGGAAGCGCTGCGGGTATTCCTCGGCGAAGCGCACCATGCCGGAGCCCTCGCGCATCGCCGGCGTGACGGCGACGAGGCGTGCGTCCTGCGCCGCCATGTCACACAGCCAGTCACCAAACACCTGGGTGTAGGTGGGGCCGCCGGCCTTGCCCTGCTGGATGCCGTTCTCGCTGTCGAACTTCGACACGCCGTGGTAGAGCACCGGGTCGGCCTCGGCCAGCTTGTAGCCCTGGCCCTTCTTGGTGATGACGTGAAGGAATTGCGGCCCCTTCAGCTCGGCGATGTTCTTCAGCGTCGGCACCAGCGAATCGAGGTCGTGGCCGTCGATCGGGCCGATGTAGTTAAAGCCGAACTCCTCGAACAGGGTGCCCGGCGTGACCATGCCCTTGATGTGCTCCTCGGTGCGCTTGGCGAACTCGAGCAGGGAGGGCGAGACGCCGAGCACCTTCTCGCCGGCGCGGCGCGCGGCGTTGAAGGCGTGGCCGGAGAACAGCCGCGCCAGGTACTTGTTGAGCGCCCCCACCGGCGGCGAGATCGACATGTCGTTGTCGTTGAGGATGACCAGCAGGTTGGCGTCCGCCACGCCGGCGTTGTTGAGCGCCTCGAAGGCCATGCCGGCAGTCATGGCGCCGTCGCCGATGACGGCGATAACGTGCTTCTGCTCGCCCTTGTCGCGCGCGCCGATGGCCATGCCCAGCGCCGCCGAGATGGAGGTCGAGGAGTGCCCGGTGCCGAAGGTGTCGTAGGAGCTTTCGTCGCGGCGCGGGAAGCCGGAGACGCCGCCCAGCATGCGCAGCTTCGCCATGCCGGCACGGCGGCCGGTGAGCACCTTGTGGGCATAGGTCTGGTGGCCGACGTCCCACACCAGCCGATCCTCCGGCGTGTTGAAGACGTAGTGCAGGGCGATGGTGAGTTCCACCGTGCCGAGGTTCGAAGAAAGATGGCCGCCGGTCTTCGACACCGACTCGATGAGGAATTCGCGCAGCTCCTGCGCCAGTTGCGGCAATTGCTTGCGCTCGAGCTGGCGCAGTTCGGCGGGGCTGTTGACGGTGTCGAGCAGGGGGTAGGCGGACATGAAGTGCTTCAGAACTTGCGGGTGACGATGAAATGGGCCAGTTCGTGCAGGCGGCGGCCGCGCTCGCCGAAGGCTTCGATAGCTTCGCGTGCCTCGCTGCGCAGGGCATTCGCCATTTCCCGCGCTTCGGCCAGGCCCATGGCGCTGACATAGGTGGCCTTGCCCTGCGCGGCGTCCTTGCCGGCGGTCTTGCCCAGCGTCGCCGTGCTGGCCTCGGTGTCGAGGATGTCGTCGACCACCTGGAACAGCAGGCCGACGCGCTTGGCGAAATGATCCAGCAGCGCCATCTCCTCTTCGGGCAGCGGCGGCCCGCACTGCGCGCCGAGCAGGATCGCGGCGCGGATCAGTGCGCCGGTCTTGTGCACGTGCATGAATTCCAGTTCGGCGCGGGTCAATTGCTGCCCCGTGCCCTGGATGTCGATCATCTGGCCGCCGGCCATGCCGCGCGAGCCGGCGGCCTGCGCCAGGAGGCGCAGCATGCCGAGCTGCCGGCGCGGATCATCGGCCAGCTCGTGGTCGGAGAGCAGGAGGAAGGCCTGCGATTGCAGCGCATCGCCGACCAGCAGGGCGGTGGCTTCGTCATACTCGACATGGCAGGTCGGCTTGCCGCGGCGCAGGACATCGTTGTCCATGCAGGGCAGGTCGTCGTGCACCAGGGAATAGGCGTGAATCATCTCGACGGCGCAGCCGGCGATGTCGAGCCGCGCCGGGTCGGCGCCGGCGAGTTCCCCGGCGGCGTGGCACAGCAGCGGGCGGATGCGCTTGCCGCCGCCGAGCGTGGCGTAGCGCATGGCCCGGTGCAGGCGTTGCGGAGCGATGTCGGTGCCGGGCAGCAGATTCTCGAGGGCACGCTCGGTGCGCTGCTGCACGGCAGTCATCCAGCTTTGGAAGTCCATCTTGATACGTCAGTCTTGCGAGCGCGGCAAATCCTGCAGCTGTCCCGCCTCCAGAACCTGGATTTTCTGCTCGGCCGCGGCCAGCGCGCCCTGGCAATGCCTGAGCAGCGCCGCGCCGCGCTGGTAGGCGGCGAGCGACTCTTCAAGGCTGAGCTTGCCGGTCTCCATGCCCTGCACGATGGATTCCAGTTCGGCCAGCGCCGCCTCGAAGGACTCAGGCAGCTTGTCGTTTGCAGATTGGCTCATTGGGGATGGTTGAACGGCAAAGCGTAATCATAGCGTATTGCCTTCATCCGGGCACGCTGCGCTTCGACTATACTCGGCCACTTTTCGCATTGTCGCCAACGGCTTGGGTTTGCCCAACCGCACATGCCGGATTTCTCTCAAGCATGAACATGCAGTCCCTCTGGATGATCGCGGCGAGCGCGCTATTCGCCTGTATGGGTGTCTGCGTCAAGCTCGGCGCCAGCCTGTTTTCCGCGGCGGAGCTGGTGTTTTACCGCGGCGCCATCGCCCTCGCGCTCCTGTGGGGGTTCGTGCTCGTGCGGCGACTGTCGCTGGCCACGCCGCATTGGCGCGCCCACCTGTGGCGTGGTTTGGCCGGCTCCGTCTCGCTGGTGCTGTATTTCCATGCCATCAGCGTCCTGCCGCTGGCGACGGCGGTGACGCTCAACTACACTTCGCCGCTGTTCCTCGCCCTCATCCTGGTGTTCTGGGCCGGCGAGCGCGTGCGCGGGACGCTGTATATCGCCCTTGCACTGGGGCTGGCCGGCGTGGCGCTGCTGCTGCGACCGAGCTTCGAGGCGGACCAGTGGCTCGGCGGGCTGGCGGCGCTCGCCTCCGGCGCCGGCGCCGGCCTGGCATATTTCCATGTGCGACAACTCGGCCGCCTGGGCGAACCCGAATGGCGGACGGTGTTCTATTTTTCGCTGGCCTCGGCCCTGATCGGCCTGCCCTGGCTGCTGGCGAGCCGGACCGTGCATGCCGTCAGCGGCCAGGGCGCCCTGCTGGTGCTCGGCGTCGGCGGTTTCGGCGCGCTGGCGCAACTGGCCATGACACGGGCCTACAAGCGCGGCAGTACGCTGTTCTCGGCCAGCCTGGCCTACAGCACGGTGATCTTCGCCAGCCTGTTCGGCGTGCTGCTGTGGGACGAGGCCTTGCCGCTGCCGGCCTGGCTGGGCATAGGGCTGATTGTCGCCAGCGGCATGCTGGCCTCGGCGCAATCGCGTGCGCCGGCCGGGCAGGATTGATATAGTGAGAATCGAAAATCACTGGGAGGCAACATGATCGTCACCGACCACAAGGACAAGCTGGTCACCGTCACCGTTTATGGCGAGTTCACGCTCGGCGACTACAAGGAGTTCGAGGAACTGGTCAATTTCAAGGTGAAGTTCGAGGGCCCGGTCAACCTGCTCTTCGACCTGCGCCAGATGGCCGATTTCACGCTGGACATGGCCTGGGAGGAAATCAAGTTCTCGCGCGCCCACAGCCACGATTTCGGCAAGATCGCCGTGCTGACGGATTCGCAGTGGGTGACCTGGAGCGCATGGCTGTCGCAGATCTTCGTCGATGCCGATTTGCAGGTCTTCGACGACGAGCAGGAAGCCCGCAGCTGGCTGCTGGCATGAAGGTCTTCAGCACCCTGGTCGGTGCCGCGGACCTGGCGCATCACCTGCATGACGCGCGCTGGCGCGTCTTCGACTGTTCCTTCGATCTGGTGCATCCGCACGCGGGCGAGCTGGCCTACCGCGAGGTGCATATCCCGGGGGCGATCTACGCCCACCTGGAACGCGACCTGTCCGGCCCGCTCACCGGCAGGAACGGCCGCCATCCGTTGCCGGACCCGGCGCGCTTTGCCGCCCGCTTAAGCGAGTGGGGCGTCGGCAACGACAC
>CAJPFL010000276.1 GCA_905339315.1 Rhodocyclaceae bacterium | reverse complement strand
GCAGGTTTCGTGCGTGAGCAGGTCGGACTCGGCACCGCGCACCACCAGCGTCGGGCAGCGGATGGCGTCGTAGAGCGGCCAGGTGCTCACATCGTCATCGGTGATGAGCCGCCTGAAGGGCTCGGCGATGCCGGGGTCGTACACCAGCTCGTAACCGCCGCCGGCCGTCGGCCGCGTGACGTGCTCGGTGAGGTGGCGCCATTGCGCATCGGTGAGCCGGCCGAAGGTGGCGCTGACCAGGCGCACGTACTGCTCGGCCTCGGCGAAGCTGGCGAACTGCGGCTGCAGGCCGACGTAGTCGCCGATGCGCTTCACCGCCGCCGCCGTCAGCACCGGGCCGATGTCGTTGAGCACCAGGCGGGCGATCGGCGTGTCTTCCTGCGCCGCCAGCGCCATGCCGACCATGCCGCCGAGCGAGGTGCCGACCCAGTGCACTTCATCCACGCCGAGGCGCGCGATCAGCGTCACCATGTCCGAGACGTACTGCGGCAGCTGGTAGTGGTCCTTGATGCGCAGCCAGTTGCTGCGGCCGCGGCCGACGACGTCCGGGCAGACGACGCGGTAATGGCCGGACAGGGCCTGTGCCAGGACATCGAAGTCGCGCGCGTTGCGCGTCAGGCCGTGCACGCAGACCAGCACGCGCGGGTTGGCGGGATCGCCCCACTCGAGGTAGGCCATGCGGTGCAGGCCGCCGGGGCTGAGGCACTGGACGGTGTGTTGGCGCATTTCGCTCATGAACGCCTCCTTGGGCGGAAGTTTATCAGCTCGTTCAGCTAAACTCCCCTTCATGAAACTCGATCGCCGCGGCTTCCTCGCCGCCTCGCTTGCCGCCTGCGCCGCACCCCTTTTGGCGCAGCAGGCGCCGGCGCTGCTGCCAGCCGCGAAGGGCCGGCGCGTGGTGGTAGTCGGCGGCGGCTGGGGCGGGCTGTCGGCGGCGCGCCACCTGCGCGCGCTGGCGCCGGCGCTCGAGGTCGTGCTGCTGGAACGGAACCCGTCCTTCTTCTCCATGCCGCTCTCCAACAAGTGGCTGGCGGGTCTGGTCGACGAAAAGCTCCTGACCCACGACATCCGCGCCGCCGCGAAAGCCTACGGCTACACCTTCCTCCAGGCCGAAGCGACGGCCATCGACCGCGACAGGCGGCGCGTGCACACCGCGCGCGGCACGCTCGACTACGACTGGCTGGTGCTCGCCTCAGGCATTCGCCACGACTACGCCGCCTGGTTCGGCGACGATCGCCGCGCCATCGCGCATGCAAGGCAAAACTATTTCTGCGCCTATACGCCGGGCGACGAGTTCCGCGCCCTCAAGGCCAGGCTGGACGCCTTCAAGGGCGGCGATCTCGTCATGACGGTGCCGCCGCCGCCCTATCGCTGCCAGCTTGCCGTCTATGAACGGGCGCTGGTCATCGGCCATCTCTTCAAGACGCGCGCCGTCCCGGGGAGGCTGACTTTGCTCGACCCCAACCCGCCGCCGCAGCGCTTCGCCGACGTGTTCGAGGAGCAGTACAAGGAGCAGATCGCGGTCATGCCGCACGCCCGCGTGAAGTCGGTCGATCCCTTCGCGAAGACCGTCGTCACCGAGTTCGACGACATCCGCTTCGACGAGGCCCTCCTCATGCCGCCGCAGCAGGCCGGCGATCTGGCCTGGCAGGCCGGGCTGATCGGCCGCACCGCGGAGGGAAAACCGAGCGGCTGGGCGGCGCAGGAGCCGCTGCACCTCCATGCCCTCGGCGACGAGCGCGTCTTCCTGGTGGGCGACCTGATCGACCGCGCCTCGCCGCTGTTCGGCCACTACCCGAAGAGCGGCCACCTGGCGAGCCATCTGGGGCGCATCGCCGCGCAGGAGATCGCCGCCCGCGCCAGCGGCAAGGCAGCGGGAACGCTGCTGCCGGAGAGCAGCTGCTTCGTCGCCACCCGCATGGCGCCGCTGGAGTCCCTGCGCATCGACACGCACTACCGCCTGCGCGGCGACGGCCTGATCGTGCAGACGACGAAGCAGCATTTCGATCCCAACCCGCGCGGCGAGGACGCCGGCTGGGCGAAGGGGATGTTCCGGGACCTGCTGGCTT
>CAJPFL010000275.1 GCA_905339315.1 Rhodocyclaceae bacterium | reverse complement strand
GTGAGCGCGTTCTTCGGCTCCTTGAGGATCCGGACGAGCGACTCCTCGTCGAGCGCCTCCAGCGGCACCACCACCGGCAACCGGCCCACGAGCTCCGGGATCAGCCCGTAGCGGAGGAGGTCATCCGGCTCGATCTCCGCATACGGGTTCTTGGCGACGCGCTTGGCCTTGCCGGTCTGCACGTCCTCGCGGCTGAACCCGATCTGCTTCCGGCCCACGCGCGTCTCGATGATCTTGTCGAGACCGTCGAACGCGCCTCCGCAGATGAACAGGATGTCCTTGGTGTTGATCTGGATGTATTCCTGCTGCGGGTGCTTACGGCCACCCTGCGGCGGCACCGACGCGATCGTCCCCTCGAGGATCTTCAGGAGCGCCTGCTGCACGCCCTCGCCCGACACGTCGCGCGTGATGGACGGGTTCTCCGACTTGCGCGCGATCTTGTCCAGTTCGTCGATGTAGACGATCCCGCGCTCGCATTCCGCGACGTTGAAGTCGCCGGCCTGCAGGAGCCTGACGAGGATGTTCTCGACATCCTCGCCGACGTAGCCGGCCTCGGTCAGCGTCGTCGCATCGGCCATGACGAAGGGCACGTTGAGCAGGCGCGCCAGGGTCTGCGCCAGCAGCGTCTTGCCGGAGCCGGTGGGGCCGATGAGCAGGATGTTGCTCTTGGCCAGTTCCACCTCGTCGCTCTTCGACATGTGCTTGAGGCGCTTGTAATGATTGTAGACGGCGACCGACAGGATGCGCTTGGCCGGGTCCTGGCCGATGACGTACTGGTCGAGGATGGCGCAGATTTCCTTCGGCGTCGGCAGGTCGCCCTTGGCGCCCTTGCCGCCATGATCGGCGGCAATCTCGTCGCGAATGATGTCGTTGCACAGCTCGATGCATTCGTCGCAGATAAACACGGACGGGCCGGCAATGAGCTTCCTCACTTCGTGCTGGCTCTTGCCGCAGAAGGAACAGTAGAGGAGCTTTTCGCCTGGGGTCTTCTTGTCCGTCATATCCGTCTCCGGTCGTTCGTTGCGCCGCGGGCCTTTATCAGGCTTCAGCGCGGTTCGTCAGCACCTTGTCCACCAGCCCGTAGTCGACCGCTTCGGCACCCGAGAGGAAGTTGTCGCGATCGGTATCGCGCTCGATGCGCTCGATCGACTGGCCGCTGTGTTTCGCCATGATCTCGTTCAGGCGCGCGCGCAGATAGAGGATTTCCTTGGCATGGATCTCGATGTCGGAGGCCTGTCCCTGAAAGCCGCCCATCGGCTGGTGAATCATCACGCGCGAATTCGGCAGGCAGAATCGCTTGCCCTTGGCCCCGGCCGTCAGCAGGAAGGCGCCCATGCTCGCCGCCTGGCCGACGCACAGCGTCGACACGTCGGGCTTGATGAACTGCATGGTGTCGTAGATGGCCAGGCCCGCCGAGACGGAACCGCCCGGCGAGTTGATGTAGAAGTAGATGTCCTTGTCGGGGTTTTCCGACTCGAGGAAGAGCAGCTGGGCTACGATCAGGTTGGCCGTGACGTCATTCACCGGTCCGACGAGGAAGACGACGCGCTCCTTGAGCAGGCGCGAATAGATGTCGTAGGCGCGTTCGCCGCGCCCGCTCTGTTCGATCACCATGGGAACCAGGCCCAGGGCCTGGGGATCCCGCTGATCTTGCTGCCCGTTGCGGTTGCCGTTGATCATGCTTGGATTGAGCGGCATCATGCCGCATTTCCCATCAGTTCGTCAAAAGAGGCCGCCTTGTCCGTCGCCTGGACAGTCGCCACCACCCAGTTCACCACGTTTTCCTCGATCGCCAGCGCCTCGACCTGCGCCAGGCGCTGCGGCTGCGAGTAATACCAGCGCACCACTTCTTCCGGCTTTTCGTAGGACTCGGCCTGTTCGTCGATCAGCGCGCGCACCTGCTCCGGCTTGGCGTGAAGGGCGTTCCCCTTCACTGCCTCGGCAATGATCAGTCCCAGCTTCACCCGGCGCTCGGCCTGGGCGGCAAACCAGGTCGCGTCGACCGGCATGTTCCTGATGTCTGCGCCCCGGCTTGCCAAGTCCTGGCGGGCGGCTTCCGCCATCGACTCGGATTCCTGCTCGATCAGCGCCTTCGGCACGTCCAGCGGATTGGCGTCGAGCAAGGCCTGCATCGCCTGTTCCTTGATGCGCGCCTTGATGCGTTTCCTGATTTCGTTTTCCAGGTTGGCGCGGATCTCGGCGCGCATTTTGGCAATATCGCCATCCTCGATGCCGAGTGAGCGGGCGAAAGCCGCATCGACCTCGGGCAATTGCGGCGCCTCGACCCGCTTCAGGGTCACGTCGAAGCTGACCTGCTTGCCGGCCAGTTCAGTCACCTGATAGTCGGCCGGGAAAGTCAGGTCGAACGTGCGGCTCTCGCCCGCCTTCAGGCCGGCGATGCCGTTCTCGAAGTCCGGCAGCATGCGTCCCTCGCCCAGCACGACGGGGTAATCCGTGGCCTGGCCGCCCTGGAACACTTCGCCGTTGAGCTTCCCGGTGAAGTCGATGACGACGCGATCGCCCTTTTCCGCCGCGCGCTCGGCCGCCGAAAACGTCGTGCGCTGCTTGCGCAGCACCTCGAGGGTCTTGTCCACCTCGGCCTCGCCCACATCCAGTTGCGGCCGCTCGATGCTCTTGTCGCCGAAGCCGTTCAGCTTGACCTCGGGATACACCTCGAACACCGCCGAAAATTCCAGCCTGGAAGCGTCCTCGCCGCCTTTCGGCTCGATGCGCGGATAGCCCGCCACCCGCAGATTCTGCTCGCGCACGGCGTTGCCGAAGGCCTTTTCCACGGCCTCGCCGATGGCTTCGTTGCGCGCCTGGGCGCCGTACTGCTGCTCCACCATCTTGAACGGCACCTTGCCGGGGCGGAAGCCCGGCATCTTCACGGTGCGCGCCATCTTCTTCAGGCGCTGCGCGACTTCTTTTTCGATATCCGCCATCGGCACCGTCATGTCGATGCGGCGCTCGAGGGGGCTTGCGGCTTGAGGGTTGGTCTGCATGAAAAATCCTGGAACAAATCAATGGGTTGGTTGGGCCTGCACAGTGGTCATGGTGCGAAGGGCGGGACTTGAACCCGCACGCCTCGCGGCGCTGGAACCTAAATCCAGTGCGTCTGCCAATTCCGCCACCTTCGCGCGCTGTCATTCTACCCTATTAGCCCCTATACTGGCGACCCCTGCAGCACGCGCAAGTGCCCGTCCAGCCGCGTTTTTTTCGATGTCAGTGGACCATTACGAAAACTTTCCCGTCGCCTCCCTGCTGCTGCCCGCCCGCCTGCGCGAGCCGGTGAATGCGATTTATGCCTTCGCCCGCAGCGCCGACGACATCGCCGACGAGGGTACACTCCCCGACCGGGAGCGACTGGACGGCCTCGACCGCTACCGCACCGAGCTGGACGCCATCGAGGCCGGGCGCCCGACGCAGGATCCGGTCTTCCTGCGCCTGCGGCCGGCCATCGCCGAACACCGCTTGCCGCTCCAGCTGTTTCGCGACCTGCTCGACGCCTTCGGCCAGGACGTGGTGAAGAAACGCTATGCATCCTTCCCGGAACTGATGGACTACTGCCGCCGCTCGGCCGATCCGATCGGCCGCTTGCTGCTGCACCTCTACGGCATCGAGCATCCCAAAAGTCAGTCGCTGTCGGACGCCGTCTGCAGCAGCCTGCAGCTCATCAACCACTGGCAGGACGTCGCCATCGACTGGCAGAAGGGCCGCGTCTACCTGCCGCAGGACGAACTGGCGCGCTTCGGCATCGCGGAAAGCCAGATCGCCGAAGGCCGCTGGGACGCCGCCTGGGCGGCGATGATGGATTTCCAGATCGACCGCGCCCGCGCCATGATGGCTTCAGGCAGCCCGCTGGTGCATGAACTGCCCGGCCGCATCGGCTTCGAACTGCGCCTTATCGTCGCCAGCGGCTTCCGCGTGCTGGACAAGCTGCAGCGGGTGCGGGGCGACGTCTTTCGCCGGCGGCCGGTGATCGGCAAGCGCGACTGGCCGGCGATCCTGCTGCATGCCGCATTCGGGTGAGCGCATGACGCCCGAGGAATACTGCCAGCGCAAGGCCGCGGGGAGCGGCTCCAGCTTCTACTACAGTTTCCTGTTCCTGCCGCCGGAACGCCGTCGCGCCATCACCGCCCTCTACGCCTTCTGCCGCGAAGTCGATGATGTCGTCGATGAATGTCCCGATCCCCAGCTGGCCCGCACCAAGCTCGCCTGGTGGCGATCGGAACTGGCCGCCACCTATGCCGGCCGGCCGAGCCATCCCGTGACGCAATCGCTCGCCGAGGCTGTGCGCGCCTTCAGCCTGCCGCAGGAACTGCTGGCCGAGATCATCGACGGCATGGAGATGGACCTGGCGCAGACCCGCTATGCCGACTTCAAGGCGCTGCACCTCTACTGCTACCGCGTCGCCAGCGTCGTCGGCCTGCTGGCGGCGGAAATCTTCGGCTACCAGGACCGGCACACGCTGAAGTACGCCCACGACCTCGGCCTCGCCTTCCAGCTCACCAACATCATCCGCGACGTCGGCGAGGACGCACGCCGCGGCCGCATCTACCTGCCGGCCGACGAGAAGGCGCAATTCGGCGTCTCCGACGAGGACATCCTGCATGCGCGCACCACCGACGCCTTCCGCCGCCTCATGGAATTCCAGATCGATCGCGCGGAACGCTGCTACGAGCAGGCCTTCGCCCAGCTGCCGCCCCGGGATCGCCGCGCGCAGCGCCCGGGGCTGGTGATGGCGGCGATCTACCGCACCCTGCTGCGCGAGATCCGCCGCGACGGCTGCCGCGTCCTCGACCGCCGCATCGCGCTGACGCCGATGCGCAAGCTGTGGATCGCCTGGCGCACCTGGAGAAAAGGATGACCTGTCCCCCCTCCCCTTTCCCGAGGAAAGGGGTGACAGTGGTTCAGCCGCTGAGCGGCTTCGATGTCGTTGACTTCAGCCCGCCCTGCGGCGGCCCTGCGGCGGGCTGACAATGCGCATCGCCATCATCGGCGCCGGCTATGCCGGCATGGCGGCCGCCACGGAACTGGCGGCCCGCGGCCATCCCGTCACGGTGTTCGAGACGTCGCGCACGCTGGGCGGTCGCGCCCGCCGCGTCGAATCGCACGGCTTGCCGCTCGACAACGGCCAGCACATCCTGGTCGGGGCCTACACCGAGCTGCTGCGCCTGATGCGCCTGGTCGGCGCGAATCCCGACCAGCTGCTCGCGCGCCACCCGCTCGGCCTGGTGTTTCCCGGCCGCATGCGCCTCGCCGCGCCGCGCCTGCCCGCGCCGCTGCACCTCGCCGCCGCGCTGCTCACGGCGAGCGGCCTGTCCTTCGGCGCACGGCTGGCCGCCGTGGGCTTCATGCGCCGCATGAAGCAAGCCGGCTTCCGCCTCGCGGGCGACATCACCGTCGCCGAGCTGATGGCGCAGCAAGGCCAGCATGCCCCGGTGATCCGCTACCTGTGGGAGCCGCTCTGCATCTCGGCGCTGAACACGCCGCCGCAGGAGGCCTCGGCCCAGGTCTTTCTCAACGTCCTGCGCGACAGCCTGGCGGCCAGGCGCGCGGCGAGCGACCTGCTGCTGCCGCGAGCGGACTTCTCCGCCCTGTTTCCCGAGCCCGCGGAGCGCTTTGTACTGGGCCGCGGCGGTGAAGTGCGGCGCGGGACCGCCATTCGCGCGGTCGCGTGGACCCCCTACGGCTTCCAGCTCGAAGGCGACGCCTCCGGCCACAGCTACACCCACGTCATCGCCGCGGTGGCGCCCTACCACCTCGGCCGCCTGGTGGAGAAATTGCCGCGCCTGCAGCCGGTGCTGGAGGAGATCGGGCGCCTCGACTACGAGCCGATCCTCACCGCCTATCTCGGCTATCCGCGGCCGGTGCGCTTGCCCGGCGCCATGGTCGGCGTCGGCGGCACGGCGCATTTCCTGTTCCAGCGCAGCGACGACATCCTCACCGCCGTCACCAGCGCACGCGGCCCGCATCTCGAGCTGGATCATGACGTGCTCGTCGGCCGCATCCACGCCGAGGTCTGCGGCATCGTCGGCGGCGCCCCGCCGCCGTCCTGGTCGCAGGTCATCGTCGAGAAGCGCGCCACCTTCGCCTGCCGGCCCGGCGTGCGGCGGCCGGCCTGCGAAACGCCGCTGGCGAACTTCTATCTCTGCGGGGACTACATCGCCTCGGACTACCCGGCAACGCTGGAAGCCGCGGTGAGAAGCGGCGTGGCCTGCGCCCGGCTGGTCAGCTGACGAGCTCTCCGCTCCTGAGTTTCAGCACGCGGCCGCATCGCTGCGCGATGGCCTCGTCGTGCGTCACCAGCACCAGCGTCGTGCCCTGCTCGGCGTTCATGGCGAACATCAGGTCGATGATATCGGCGCCGGTGGCGGCATCGAGGTTGCCGGTCGGCTCGTCGGCCAGCAGCAGGCCGGGCTTCGTCGCGAATGCCCGCGCGATGGCGACGCGCTGCTGCTCGCCGCCGGAAAGGTGCTTGGGATAATGGCCGAGGCGCTGCGACAGGCCGACGCGCGCCAGCATCTGCTCGGCGTCGGCGCGGGCGCCGGGACGGCCGGCCAGTTCCAGCGGCAGCATGACGTTCTCCAGCGCCGAGAGCGCCGGCAACAGCTGGAAGGACTGGAAGACGAAGCCGAGCATGCCGCCGCGCAGCGCCGCGCGGTCGTCCTCGCCCAGCGCGAACAGGTCGCGGCCGCCGAGCAGCACGCGCCCCTGGGTCGGAACATCCAGGCCCGCCAGCAGTCCAAGCAGCGTCGATTTCCCGGAACCGGAGGCGCCGACGATGGCCACCGCCTCGCCCGCCATGACCCGGAAGGAAATCTCGTGCAGAATCGTCAAACGGCCGTCGCCGCTCGCCACTTCCTTGCCGAGCGACGCGGCTTCAACCATGGGTGCCGAAGTGTCAATGCTGAAATTCATCTCTGTCGGATTCTTTCTTCTGTTTTCGTTCGCCGCGCAGGCGGCGGGCAACATCCTCGTCGTCGGCGACAGCATTTCTGCGGGCTATGGCCTCGGACAGGGCCAGTCGTGGCCGTCGCTGCTCGACAAGCGCCTGCGCGAAGCGCGGCTCGATTATAGCGTCGTCAATGCCAGCATCAGCGGCGACACCACGGCCGGCGGCCGCAGCCGCATCGGCGCCGCCCTCGACCAGGCAAAACCCGTCATCGTCATCATCGCGCTGGGCGGCAACGACGGGCTGCGCGGCCTGCCGGTCAGCGCCATGCGCGACAACCTGAATGCCATGATCGATGCCGCCCGCGCGCGCAAGGCGCGCATCGTGCTGGCCGGCATGAAGCTGCCGCCCAACTACGGCAGCGACTATACGCGCGCCTTCGAGCAGAGCTATGTCGAACTGGCACGCCGCCACAAGGCGGCGCTGGTGCCCTTCCTGCTCGAGGGCGTGGCCGAGCGGCGCGACCTGTTCCTGCCCGACAACATCCATCCCGTGGCCGAAGCGCAGCCGCTCATCCTCGACAACGTCTGGAAAGTGCTGCGGCCGCTGCTCAGGTGACTTGCAGCACCGGCGCGCCGGCCTGCATGCGTCCGATGGCGCAGGCCTCGGCAAACCCCGCGCCATGCAATTCTGCCAGCACCGCCGGCGCCGCCTCCGGCGCGCAGGCCACGAGCAGGCCGCCGCTGGTCTGCGGGTCGGTCAGGAGCTTCTGCTGCCACTCGGGCGCGCCGGCCGGCAGCGACACGTCGGCGCCGTAGCCGTTCCAGTTGCGCGTCGAGGCGCCGGTGGAAACGCCCTCCTGCACGAAGCCGACCGCCTCGGAAATCAGCGGCAGGTCGGCGAAGCGGACGCTGGCGGACAGCTGCGAGCCGCGGCATATCTCCAGCAGGTGTCCGGCCAGGCCGAAGCCGGTGACGTCCGTCAGCGCATGCACGCCGTCCATTTCCACCAGGCGCGCGCCGGGCGTGTTGAGCTTCGTCGTGTGGCGGATCATGGTGGCGTAGCCTGCCGGCGTCAGCAGGCCCTTTTTCAGCGCCGCCGAGAGGATGCCGACGCCGAGCGGCTTGCCGAGGATGATGACGTCGCCGTCGTGCGCGCCGCTGTTGCGCTTGACGCGCTTCGGATGCACCAGCCCGAGCGCCACCAGGCCGTAGATCGGCTCCAGCACGTCGATCGAATGGCCGCCGGCGATGGGAATGCCGGCCTCGGCGCAGATGGATTCGCCGCCGGCCAGTATTTTGCGGATCACCGCCAGCGGCAGCTTGTCGAGCGGCATGCCGACCACCGCCAGCGCCATGATCGGCCGCCCGCCCATGGCATAGATGTCGGAAATGGCGTTGGTCGCGGCGATGCGGCCGAAGTCATAGGGGTCGTCGACGATCGGCGTGAAGAAGTCCGTCGTCGCGACGATGGCCTGTTCCTCGTTGAGCTTGTACACCGCCGCGTCGTCGGCGGTCTCGGTGCCGACGATGAGCTCCTTCGGCATGTTGCGCAGGGGCGTGTCGGCCAGCAGCTCGGTCAGCACCGCCGGCGCGATTTTGCAGCCGCAGCCGCCGCCATGAGAGAATTGAGTGAGTTTGATATCCATGATTTCCCACCACGGCGAACACGGCGACACGGCGATGAAACCGGGAATTTCGCCGTGTCGCCGTGCGCGCCGTGGTTAATATTAAGGTCATGCAAAAGGCAACCGCAACCGTAGCACAAGTCGCCGACTTCGACGAGATCATCGACGTCCGTTCGCCCGCGGAGTTCGCCGAAGACCACATCCCCGGCGCGGTCAATTGCCCGGTGCTCTCCGACGCCGAGCGCGCCCGCGTCGGCACGCTCTACAAGCAGGACTCGCCCTTCGCCGCCAAGAAGCTCGGCGCGGCGCTGGTCGCGCGCCACATCGCCGAGCACATCGAGGCGCGCTTCCTCGAGCGGCCGCGTGCGTGGAAGCCGCTCGTCTACTGCTGGCGCGGCGGAAAGCGCAGCGGCGCCATGGGCCACGTGCTGCGCCAGATCGGCTGGCCCGCCTGCACGCTCGAGGGCGGCTACAAGTCCTGGCGCCGCCACGTCGTCGCCGAGCTGGCCGAACTGCCGCGCCGCTTTTCCTTCCGCGTCGTCACCGGCGCCACCGGCAGCGGCAAGAGCCGCCTGCTCGAAGCCCTCGCCGCGCAGGGCGCGCAGGCGCTCGACCTCGAAGCGCTGGCGGCGCACAAGGGCTCGGTGCTGGGCGGACTGCCGGACGAACCGCAACCTTCGCAAAAGATGTTCGAGAGCCGTCTGCTCGCCGTGCTGCAGAGCCTGACTTTTGCTGAGCCGGTGTTCGTCGAGGCGGAAAGCCGCAGGATCGGCCGGCTGCAGGTGCCCGACGCGTTGCTCGAGACCATGCGCGCCGGCCCCTGCCTGCGCATCGAGGCCAGCGACACGGCGCGCATCGCCTTCCTCATCGGCGACTACGACTACTTCCTCGCCGATCCGGCGAGCCTGAAGGAGAAGCTCGACTGCCTGCATGAACTGCAAAGCAACGAGACGCTTGCACATTGGAAATCGCTCGCCGACGCGCGCGACTGGCCGGCGCTGGTGGGGGAACTGCTGGAGAAGCACTACGACCCGCTCTACCGGCGCTCGCAGGGCAGGAACTACCTCCACTTCGCCGAGGCGCCGCGTTTCAGCACCGACGACCTGTCGCCCGCCGGCTTGCAGGAACTGGCCCGGCGGATTCTCGCTACATCTGCCTGAACAGGTGCGCGTAGGCGCGGCTGACGGTGAGGGTTTCCGGCCGGTCGCGCAGGCTGAGCAGCACGCGGCCGCTCTCATCGTGGCGGGCGGCGCTGACATAGCGCGCATTCACGATGGTGCCGCGGTGCACCTGCCAGAAGGACTCCGCATCGAGCTGTTCGGCGAGCTCCTTGATCGGCGTGCGGATGAGCAGCTCGCCCGCCGCCGTCATCACCGCCGTGTATTTGTCCGCCGCCTGGAAGTAGCGCACCTCGGCCACCGGCACCAGCCGCACGGCATCGCCCACCGAGGCGCGGATCCACTTCAGCGGTGCGGGCTGCGCCGTGCCGCGGAGACTGACTTTTTCCAGCGCCTCGGCGAGCCGACTGCGCTCGCTGCCTGAGGGCGCCCGGATCGCGCGGCGCAGCCGCCCGATCGTCTTCGCCAGGCGCGCTTCGTCGGCCGGCTTCAGCACATAGTCGATCGCCGCTTTTTCGAAGGCCTCGACGGCGTACTGGTCGTAGGCGGTGACGAAAACCACCTGGCAGGGATAGTCGAGCCGCGCCGCCACCTCGAGGCCGCTCAGTCCCGGCATCCGGATGTCGAGGAAGGCAATCTCGGGCTTGTCCGCCTCGAGGCGCGCCAGCGCGGCCGGGCCGTCGTGGCAGATCGCGACGATGCCCAGCTCCGGCCACAGCACCGCAAGACGCCGCCGCAAATCCTCCGCCAGCAGCGGCTCGTCGTCGGCAATCAGCGCCGTCGGGCTCATGCTGGAATCTCCAGCGTAGCGACGACGCCGCCGCCGCCGTTTTCGCGCACGTCCAGAGATGCGGCCTCGCCGAACAGGGCGCGCAGCCGCTGTCGCACGTTTTCCAGGCCGAAGCCCGTGCCACTGCCGCCTTCGCGCAGCCCGACCCCCGTATCGGCGACTGCGAGACGCAGCCGGCCCTCGTCCAGACGGGCCGCGATGCGCAGCTCGCCGCCGCTCACCTTCGGCTCGATGCCGTGCGTGACGGCGTTCTCGACCAGCGGCTGCAACAGCATCAGGGGAAAGCGCCGTACCAGCAGTTCGTCCGGCACGTCGAACGTCCAGCGCAGCCGGCCGCCCAGGCGCAGGCCGAGGATGTCCAGGTAGTTGCGCAGGAGCTCCATCTCGTCGCCCAGCGTCGACTCCGCCTCGCGCGTTCGCTGCAGGGTCGCGCGCAGGTAGCGGATCAGATCCGCCAGCATGCGCTCCGCCGTCGCCGCATCCGTGCGGATCAGCGCGGAAAGGTTGGCCAGCGTGTTGAAGAGGAAGTGCGGCTCGATCTGCGCCTGCAGCATGCGCAGCTGCGTTTCCACCTGCGCCTTCTCCGACTCCATGCGCCGCAGTTCGCGCACGCGCAGCTCGTTCTCCAGCTTCGCCATGCGCTCGCGCGCATAGAACAGGTAACTCACGCCGACACCGAACATGAGGCCGATCAGCAGGGCCTGCAGGCCCGCCTGCGAGGACCACTGTTCGGGGCCATGGCCGGACAAAGTCAGTCCGGCCAGCGCGCCGAAGGCCGAGCCGAGGATGACGGACAGCGCAATCCCGGCCAGCAGCACCGTGCGGTTCGGCGCTAGCCGGATGACCGTGATGCAGGGGATATAGATGGCGAAGCCGATGCAATGCGAGACGATCAGGTTGCCGGCGAAGTCGCCGCCCACGCCGATGGCGGTGAGGAAGGCCGCGATCAGCGTGTTGATCAGCAGGACGAGCGCGGTGTGGACGGCGAGGCGCGGCATGCGAAGTCGGCGAACTATTTCCTGTCCATGATCTCACGGATCTTGCGTGCCTCCCACTCCGCCCCGAGCAGGCGGCCGCCGAGGAAGACCGAGGCGCCGTGGATGACGACGCCGATGCCCCATCCGGCAAGCGGCCATACCACCCACAGGCGGCCCGGCGACGAGAACAGGTTGATGACGAGGAGTCCCGCATTCACGGCGAGGTATACGCTGAGGTGGGCGTAGAAGCCGCGCAGCTTGCGCACCTGGCTGCGCGCGGCGCGGTATTCGGGGGATTGCTCGAGGGACGGTTCCATTTGCTTCTCCTTTCAGACGGGTTTGAAAACCATGAAGTAGAGGTTGGCGGCCGGCAGCAGCGTGGCGACGAGGCCCACCCACAGCCAGACGCGGTTCAGGCGCCAGTACTCGGCGGGGATCGGCCCGCCACCGGCGAAGTTGCGCGCCAGACTTGCCTGCCGGATCTGCACCGGAATCAGGATCGCCACCCAGAGCAGTCCTGAGGCAATGAACAGCGCCTGCCCCCACAGCAGCCAGGGCGTGGCGAGCGGCAGATCGTGCAGGTAGACGTTGGCGTAGGCGCCGACGACCAGCAGCGTCGAGCCGCCGAAGGTGAAGATCCAGTCCGTCAGGGTCACCTGGCGCTGGGCGAAGGCGACGATGGCCGGGTTGCGCGTGCGGTCGGCCTGCACCTTCCACCAGCCGGTGACGATGATGTTGCCGACGAAGAGCACGACGCCGAGCAGGTGCAGCGATTTGAGGGCGAGGTAGGTGTCCATTGCCGTCTCCTCAGGCATCCTCGCGGCCAGCGCGGCGCGCGGCCTCCAGCCACTTCGCGCGTTGCGTCGCGGGCGAACCCTTCACACGGCCGAACTGGCTGATGCGCACCGGCCGGATGCCGCAGTACTCGAGGATGGTGCGGCGCATCTGGTTGTGGCCCGGCATGCGGTACACCCAGCGGTAGTACCAGGGCGGGGTGTCCATGGTCACCAGCAGCCGCGCACTGCGCCCCGTCAGCAAGCGGTCCCACCAGGGCGAGTCCTTGCGGTACTTGAAGGCGAAGCCGGGCAGGAAGACGCGGTCGACGAAGCCCTTGAGCAGCGCCGGCAACCCGCCCCACCAGGTCGGATAGACGAAGGCCAGGTGGTCGGCCCACAGGATCGCCTGCTGCGCGGCGGCCAGGTCCGGCTCCAGGGGCTGTTCGCCGCCGTAGCCGGTGCGCAGCACCGGGTCGAAGGCCAGATCGGCCAAAGTCAGTTCGCGCAGCTCGGCGCCGGCCGCGCGCGCCGCCTCGGCGTAGGCTGCGGCGAGCGCACCGCACAGGCTGTCCTTGCGTGGATGGCCGAGAATCACCAGGATCTTCTTCATCATTGCCTCCATCGGAATTGCGATGGGGCAAGACTAGCCGGAGCGCCGCCGCCAGCTCAAGGCGAATGCGACGAAACGACGGAATCAGGGGGCGAGTCGTGGAAAATGCCTATAAAAAACGCGTTCAGGGCAGGAGGATCGGGCCAGTTCCTCTGACGGCGCACAGTCGCTGCACCATCGCCGGCTTCGGCCGCGCCACCTCGCCCTGCTCGAAGGCGACGACGTTCAGGCGGCCGGCGAAGGCCTCGAGCAGTTCGTTCGGACGCAGCAGGAAATCGGGATTCGACGGCCGGCCGAAGCGCTCGTTGCCGAGCATGAAGGTCTCGTAGAGCAGCACGCCGCCATCTTCCAGCGCTTCGATCAGGCGTGGAAACAGCGGCCGGTGCAGATAATTGGCGACGACGATGCCGTCGAAGCGGCGACCGCCGAGCGGCCAGGCGCCGGTCTCCAGGTCGGCCTCGACCGCCTCGATGCCGGCGTGTCCGGCGAGGCCGGCGAGCGCGGTCGCGTCGCGATCCACGGCCGTCACCCGCCAGCCGCCGGCCTCAAGGAAGCGCGCATGGCGGCCGTGACCGCAGGCCAGATCCAGCACCGTTCCGCCCGGCGCGATCAGCCCGGCGAAGCGCGCCACCCAGGACGAGGGCTCGGCCGTCCATGCGTGGCACGATTCAGTCATGGGAGGAAGCAAGGAAGCCCGCAGCCTGGGTCATGCGCGAATTATAATGTGCGCATGACCCAGGCTCGAGCAGGCCATCCCGCCAGAACGCGCTGCGGCTGGTGCGGCGAGGATCCCCTCTACGTCGCCTACCACGACAGCGAGTGGGGCGTGCCGGTGCACGACGACCGCCTGCTCTTCGAGTTCCTCACGCTCGAAGGCGCCCAGGCCGGACTGTCGTGGCTCACCATCCTGAGGAAGCGCGACGCCTACCGCCGCGCCTTCGACGGCTTCGACGCGGAAAAG
>CAJPFL010000274.1 GCA_905339315.1 Rhodocyclaceae bacterium | reverse complement strand
CCAGACGACGACCTTCGCCGCCCTGATCGCCGCCGCCGGCATCGCCATCGGCGCCGCCTGGGCCGGGCTGCTGGCCAACTTCGCCGCCGGCGCCTTCATCATCGTGCTGCGCCCGTTCAAGGTCGGCGATTTCGTCACGGCGGGGGGCGTCACCGGCACCATCACGGAAATCGGCCTGTTCGCGACCACCATCAACACGCCCGACAACATCTCGACCGTGGTCGGCAACAACCGCATCTTCGCCGACACCATCCAGAACTTCACCAACAATCCCTACCGCCGCGTCGACCTGAAGTGCCAGCTCTCCGGCGCTGCCGACCACCGCGCCGCCATGCAATTGCTGCGGGAGAAGGTCGGGGCGATTCCCAATGTGCTGTCCCAGCCCGCCGTGGATGTCGAGATTCTCGATTTCACCCTGGTCGGGCCGGTGCTGGCGGTGCGCCCGTACTGCAACAACGATCACTACTGGCAGGTGTACTTCGACACCAACCGCGTCATCCGCGAGGCGCTGGCGGAGGCCGGCTTCCCGGCGCCGATGCCGGCGCAGAACGTGATCGTCACGCAGTCCGCATAAGGGCGGCGCGGCTGTTCATCGACGCCGCGCGCGCCAGTGGCGAGCGGCGAACACCGCCAGCGTGACGGCGGTCAGCGGCAGGACGACCGTGGCCATCGCCGTGCCGTAGCTGTCGAGCAGGTCGTGCCGCTGGGCGGCGAGCAGCAGGTAGGCCATGTAGGCGGCGTAATAGGCGAGGAACAGCGCGCCTTCCCAGCGCGCGATGACGTGCCCCGTGAAGAAGATCGGCAGGCAGGCCAGCGCGACGCCGATCATCACCGGCAGGTCGAAGCTGAGCATCGCCGGCGCGACGGCCAGGGCCTGCGGCGCCACCAGGCTGGAGAGGCCGAGCACGCCGAGCAGGTTGAAGGTGTTGCTGCCGATGACGTTGCCGACGGCGATGTCGCGCTCGCCGCGCAGGGTGGCGACGACGGAGGTGGCCACTTCCGGCAGCGAGGTGCCGGCGGCGACGATGGTCAGGCCGATCACCATCTCCGACAGGCCCAGCGCGCGCGCGAAGCTCACCGCCGCATCGACCAGCCAGTTGGCGCCGAGCACCAGCAGCGCCAGCCCGCCGCCGATCAAGGCCAGTTGCACCGCCCAGTGGCGGTCCCAGGCACCGGCGGCCGGCGCGGCGAATTCCTGCGCGAACTCGTCCTGCGTCGCCTGGCTTTCCCGGCGGCTCTGGCGGACGAGGAACGCCGTATAGGCGAGCAGCAGCCCGAACATCAGGGCGCCGTCGGCGCGGCCGATGCCGCCGTCGAGGGCCAGGCCGAAGGCCAGCAGGGAAGCGGCGATCATCAGCGGCACTTCCTGGCGGATCAGCTGCGGCGCCACCACCAATGGCGCCGCCAGCGCCGAGAGGCCGAGGATGAACAGCACGTTGAAGATGTTGCTGCCGACCACGTTGCCCAGCGCGATGTCCACCTGTCCGTCCCAGGAGGAGCGCACCGAGACGGCCAGTTCCGGCGCGCTGGTGCCGAAGGCGACCACGGTCAGGCCGACCACCAGCGGGGAGATTCCGAAGGATAATGCCAGCCTGGAGGCGCCGCGCACCAGCAGCTGCGCGCCGGCGACCAGCGTCACCAGGCCCAGGGCGAACATTGCGAGAGTCATTTGCGAGTAGTGTCCTTCCCGATTGCGACGGCGCGAGAATAGCCCAATTCGGCGCCGCGCGTAGCTAGGCGGCGATCATCCGCCGCAGGCCGCGCATCAGCCAGCTGACGGCGGGCAGCTTCATGTAGAGCTCCTCGGCGGCGTCCCAGTAGTCGCGGTGGTAGTTGACCTTGCCCGCCGCGTCGAAACGCAGGTGGCTGGCGCCGCGCATGACCTGATTGCCGCCGCCGCCGAGGCGCGGCATGCGGTAGTGGAAGGTCCATGCCAGCATGGCGCCGTTGTCGGCGACGATGCTCTCTTCGATATGAAAGCGCGGCTCTGCGACCTGGCTGAACATGTGCGTGAAGATGCGCTGGATGGCGGGCAGTCCGCTGACCTCGTTGAAGGGATCCTTGAACCAGGCATCGGCGCTGTAGAACTCGCCGAAGCGGGCGACGTCGGCGGCGGAAAAATTCTCGTAGAAGGCGATCAGTTCGTCGAGGGATTTCATTTCAGGCTCCCGTGAAGCGGCGGATGAGGGGAAAGTAGAGCCGGTAGGGCAAAAGTCGCAGCACTTTCAGCAGGCGCGTGAAGCGCTTCGGGAAATGGATCTCGAAGGCGCCGGTGGCGAAGCCGCGCAGGATTTCCGCCGCCGCATCGTCCGGCGTCAGCAGCGCCGGCATGGCGAAGTCGTTCTGCGCCGTGAGCTGGGTGGCGACGAAGCCGGGGTTGATCAGGCGTACGCCGATGCCGCGCGGGGCGAGGTCGAGCCAGAGCGTCTCGGCGAAGTTGATCAGCGCCGCCTTGGTCGGGCCGTACACCAGCGCCTTGGGCAGGCCGCGGTAGCCGGCGACGCTGGAGACGAAGGCGATCTGCCCGCGTTCCTGCTTCAGCAGCAGCGGCGTGAGTGCTGCGGCGAAGGCCATGGCCCCGGTCAGATTCACCGCGATCATGCGTTCTGCCGCCTGCCGTTCGAATTCCCAGGCGCGCATCGGCACGTAGTCGCCGGCGAGATACACGGCGAGGTCCACGCCCCCCCAGCTTGCAACGATCCGCTCGCGCGCAGCATCGAGGGCGGCAGCGTCCGTCGCGTCGCAGGGCAGGACGAGCGCATTCGGCATCCCCTGCGCCAGTTCCGCCATGCGCTCGGCGCGGCGGGCGGAGAGTGCCACGTCTGCGCCGGCGTCAGCCAGTTTTCGGGCGAGCGCCTCGCCGATGCCGCTGGAGGCCCCCATCAGCCAGACGCGCTTGCCCCGCCAGTCGGAGATCCTCGGGTTCATCGCTTGCGGAACGACAGCGTCACTTCGCCGAGGCGGAAGCCCCATTTGGACATCAGCGAACGGTTGAGCATCACCTTGTCGTCCATCAGGAACATCCAGTCGTCGAAATCGACGTGCCAGGTCTTGCCGTCGACCGGCAGCGCCAGCACGTAGCGCCAGCGCAGGGCGTTGCCGGCGGCTTCGCCGACGGCGGTACCGATGACATCGTCGGCGCGGCCGGAATAGCGTCCATCGCCTTCCTTGACGAGGGTCCACACGCGCTGCGAAGTCGTGCCGTCGGACCAGGTGAAGCGTTCGTCCAGCGTGCCGGTATTTCCCTGCCAGCGCGCCTCGATGACGACATGGAAGCGCTTCACCACCTCGCCCGAGCGGTCCTGGAACATGCCCCAGCCGTCGAGCGTGCCGTTGAAGTATTCGGCGAGGTCGAGCTTCGGCTGCTCGGCGCGGTATTTCTCGACCGGCACGCCGGCGCAGCCGGTGAGGCCGAGGGCGAAGGCGAGGGCGAAGGCGAGGGCGTACAGGGTTTTCATGGCGATTCCTCCAGGGTGTGGCGCCAGCGCCAGGCGAGCGCGGCGGAAATCAATTTGAAGCCGACCGGAAGCAGGCAATACACGGCGGCGAGCGCGGCCGTGCCTTCCGAGCCGTCGGGCCGGTAGCCGAGCCAGGCCAGCAGCGGCAGGGCGATGCCGGCAGCCAGGGCGAGGTTGAGCTTGGTGACGAGGTTCCACCAGCCGAAATAGCCGCCGGCGCGCGCGCTGCCTTGCTCGCGCTCGGCGAGATCGGCAAGCAGCGCCGCCGGCAGCGCCAGGTCCGTTCCGAGCGCCAGGCCGGACACCAGGCAAACGAGGGCGAATGCGCCGACGTCGCCGGCGCCGAGGCCATAGGCCCAGACGAAGGCCAGGGACGAGAGCAGCATGCCGGCGATCCAGGCGCGTACGCGGCCGATGCGGCGCGCGAGCTTCACCCAGAAAGTCAGCCCCGCCGCACCGGCAACGAAATACAGCGCGAGGAAGGCGCCGCCCCAGCTTTCCGCCTGCAGCACGTCGGCGACGAAGAACAGCACCAGCGTCGCCGGCAGCGCGGCGGCGATGCCGCTGGAGACATACACGGCGAGCAGGCGGCGGAAGGCGGCGTCGCGCAGCGGGGCCAGCGGCGAGGCCGTTGCCTCCGGCACGGCAGGCGGCGCGAGCACAGGTCGCGGCGTCGCCAGCAAAGTCAGTCCCGCCAATGCGGCGAGCAGGCCGACGAAGACCCAGGCGAGGCGCGACAGGCCGAGGGCGGCATCGGCCGCCAGCAGCGCCGGCAGGACGGCGGCGGCGACCACGCCGAGCAGGCCGAAGCCCTCTCGGCTGGCGGTGAGCAGCGTGCGCTCGCGGCTGTCGCGCCCGAGTTCCGCCCCCCAGGCCTGCAGGCCGATGCTGGCGAGGCTGTAGCCGAGATAGGTGATGGCGAGCGACAACGCCAGCCAGCCGGCGGCGTGCAGCGCCGGCGGATGCATCAGCGCCAGCATGCCCAGCGCGAGGCAGGGCAGCGCCAGCAGGATCATGCCGCGCCGCACGCGGCGGCGGTCGCCCCACCAGCCGATCAACGGGTCGAGGCCGGCGTCGAGCAGGCGTGCGGCGAGCAGGATGGCGCCGAGCAGGGCGAGGTCGATGCCCACCGTCTCGGCGTAGAAGCGCGGCACGTGCACATACACCGGCAGCGCCGCCATCGCCAGCGGCAGGCCGAGCGCGCCGTAGGCGAGCCAGTGGCGGGGGGCGAGCACGGGCGTCATCCGGGCGGCGCCTGGAGCAGGGCGCCGCGCAGCCGGGGGGCACGCGTGCGCGGGTCGAGCCAGATGGCGAAGAAATGGCGGGCGAATTCCTCATCGGCGATGTCGCCGAGGCGTTGCTCGCGAAAGTAGAAGCGCGCGCCGCCGCCGGGCAGGTGGATGCCGGTGATGGTGTCGCCGGGGGCGACGTCCGGGAAGAGGGCGCGCATCGCCGCCGTCCAGCGGGCGAGGTCGGCTTCGCCGGCGCCGAGGCGGCGCATTTCCTCCTCGCTGGCCCGCACGATGCGCTCGGCCGGGATCGCACGCTTGTATTCCAGCACCAGCGCCAGCGGTGGCTCGGGCGGCGCCGGCACCGCACCCGCCACCCAGAGCGTGGCGCGGTAGAGGTCGAGGCCGAACCAGGTCATGTCGCCGCTGCCCAGGCGGCGCCAATCCCCCTCCCCGCGCGCCGCCTCCGGCAGCGCCTGCGCCGGCGCGGCGAGCAGCATCAGCAGGAGCAGCCAGGGCCTCATCGCGCGTGCGCCAGCTCGAACTGCACGACGTCGGTGGAGCCGGCGGCGAAGCCGGCCTCGCAGTAGGCGAGATAGAAGCGCCAGAGGCGGCGGAAGCGCTCGTCGAAGCCTAGGCGGGCGATCTCCGGCCAGGCCGCCTCGAAGTTGCGCGCCCACTCGGCCAGGGTGCGCGCATAGTCGCGGCCGAAGGCGAAGGCTTCGCGCACCTGCAGACCGGCCCGCTGCGCCTGCTTGCGGAATTCTGCGACGGAGGGCAGCACGCCGCCCGGGAAGACCATCTGCTGGATGAAGTCGGTGCCCTTGCGGTAGCGCGCGAAGAGGTCGTCGCGGATGGTGATGCTCTGCACCACGGCGCGTCCCTCCGGCGCCAGGTTGCGCGCCACGGTCCTGAACCAGGCCGGCCACCAGCGCTCGCCGACGGCCTCGAACATCTCCACCGAGACGATGTGCTCATAGCGGCCGTCGAGGTCGCGGTAATCGGTGAGCGAGAACTGCGCGCGGTCGTCGAGGCCGGCGCGCACCAGGCGTTCCTGCGCGTAGGCGAGCTGCGCCGGCGAGAGGGTGATGCCGTGCACCGCCAGCCCGTCGCGCGCCGCCAGTTCGGCGAAGCCGCCCCAGCCGCAGCCGATTTCGAGCACGCGCTGGCCGGGCCGCGCCTGCAGTTTCTCCAGAATGCGCCGGTTCTTCGCCTCCTGCGCCGCCGCGAGCGGGCGGGCCTCGCCTGCATACAGCGCCGACGAGTAGCTCATGGTCGGGTCGAGCCAGAGGCGATAGAAGTCGTTGCCGAGGTCGTAGTGGGCGAGGATGTTGCGCTTCGAGCCGGCGCGCGTGTTGGCGTTGAAGAAGTGGCGCAGGCGCGCGCCGATCAGCGACCAGGCGCTGCCGTACACCGCGCGCGACAGCCTTTCGCGGTTCTCCGCCAGCAGGGTGAGCAGGGCGGCCAGGTCGGGCGACTCCCATTGGCCGTCCAGCCAGGCCTCGGCGAGGCCGATGTCGCCGCGCGCGAGCACGGCATCGAACACTGCCCAGTCGCGGATCTCCATGACGGCGTGGCGCGGGCCGGCGCCGGCGAAAATCCGGCAGCTGCCATCAGGCAGGGACAGCTCGAGCGAGCCGCCTTCGAGACGTTCGAGCAGCCGCAGCAGCGGGCGGGCCGATGCCGGCAGACCGGCGCGTGCGGGCAGGGGCAGGGACAAGGTGTTGTCGAAGGTGTTCATCGCGTCGTCTCCTCGAGCGGGGGTTGGGGTTTGCTGATGAAGGGCACGCGCTTCAGCCACAGCCGCAGCGCCTGCCAGTGGATGCGCGCCATCACGCCGAGCGTCATCCACGGATAGCCGAAGAAGGCGCGCGCCAGGCGCGCCGCCGTCAGCGGCACGGCATGGCCGGAAATCGCCGTGTGCAGCAGGTCGCCCTCGGCGTCGGCGTGGTCGATCCGCGCCAGCCGTCGCGGATCGCCGGACCGGGCATGGAAGCGGAAGCGGTAGTGGCCCCGCACCGCCATGAAGGGCGAGACATGGAACACCTTGCGCGCTTCGAGCGCCTCGCCGTCGCGGATCGGACGGCCGTCCGCATGCGCGACCAGGTAGTTGTGGCGCTCGCCGAAGGTGTTGTTCACCTCGGCCAGCACGGCCGCGAGCCGGCCGTCTTGGTCGTGGCAATACCAGAAGCTGACCGGGTTGAAGACGTAGCCGAGCATGCGCGGGAAACATTGCAGCCAGACCTCGCCGTCGGCGGCGATGCCCTCGCGCGCCAGCAGGGCGCGGATCCAGGGCAGCGGATGCGAGCCGTCGCGCGCACCGTGGTCCTCGAAGCGGAAGGAGAACAGGTTGGGCCGGTTCACCGAGAAGCAGGGCGCGGCCGCCTCGTCGAGGCGGTGCAGCGGCAGCAGCAGGGCGAACACCGGATAGCTGAAGCGGTGCTGCGCCGGCCGCAGCCGGCGGTGCATCACCGAGCCGAAGAGGATCTGCGCCGAGCTCATGCCGCCTTGCCCAGCTGGCCGTGCCAGGGTGCGCGGCAGCCGAAGGCGCCGGCGACGGCGAGGCCTGAGCGCAGTCCGTCCTCGTGGAAGCCGTAGCCGCTCCAGGCGCCGCAGAACCAGACGCGGTCGCGTCCGGAGAGCGCCGGCAGGTCGCGCTGCGCGGCGATGGCCGGGCCGTCGAAGATCGGATGGGCATAGGTGAACGAGGCGATCGTCTTCTCCCGTGCCGGCGCGCGCTGCGGGTTGAGGGTCACCACCACCGGCTGGCTGAAGGGCAGCGGCTGCAGGCGGTTGATGAGATATGAGACCGAGACCGGGTTGCGCTCGGGCCCGTCGCGGCGCGACAGGTAGTTCCAGGCCGACCACAAGCCGCGGTCGCGCGGCAGCAGTGCGGCATCGGTGTGCAGCACGGCATGGTTGGGTTCGTAGCGGATGGCCGCGAGCGCGCGCCGCTCGGCCGGACTGGCGTCCTCGTCGAGGATCGCCAGCGCCTGGTCGCTGTGGCAGGCCAGCACGACGTGGTCGAATTCCTCCACCTCGCGGTCGTGGGCGACGAGGATGCCGCGCGGCGTGCGAAAGACGCGCCGCACCGGCGAAGACAGGCGGATGTCCTCGATGCTGGCGGCGAGCTTGTTTACGTATTCGCGCCCGCCGCCCTGGACGGTGCGCCAGGCCGGACGGTCGAAGACCTGCAGCAAACCGTGGTTGTGGCAGAAGCGCACGAAGGTGGCGAGCGGGTAGTCGAGCATCTGCCCGGCCGGGCAGGACCAGATCGCCGCCGCCATCGGCAGCAGGTACCAGTCGGAGAAGGCGCGCGAATAGTTTCCCGCGGCGAGGAAGGCGCGCAAGGTCATGCCGTCGTCGGCATGGCGCTGCAGCCAGTCGACGCTCTCGCGGTTGAAGCGCAGGATGTCGGCCAGCATGCGCCAGAACTCCGGCCGCACCAGGTTGCGCTTCTGGCCGAACACCGTGGCGAGGCTGGAGCCGGCCCATTCCAGCGCCGGCGACTCGAGGCTGACGGCGAAGGACATCTCGCTCTCGACGCTGTCCACCCCGAGGTGGTCGAAGAGGGCGGTGAGGTTCGGGTAGGTCTTGTGGTTGAAGACGAGGAAGCCGGTGTCGACGGGATGGGTGACGCCGTCGAGGGTGACGTCGACGGTGTTCGTGTGGCCGCCCAGGCGCGGCGCCGCCTCGTAGAGCGTCACGGCGTGGCGCTGCGCCAGCAGCCAGGCGGCGGAAAGCCCGGAGATGCCCGAGCCGACGACGGCGATGCGCTTGCGGTTGGCGTTCATCATGCGTTCTCCCCGTTGCTGCCGCTGATCTCGGCGTAGGCCGAGTGGTTGTGGATGGATTCGAAGTTCTCGGACTTGACGGTCCACTCGGCGATGCGCGGCTCGCGCTTCAGGCGCAGGGCGATGTCGCGCACCAGGTCCTCGACGAACTTCGGGTTGTCGTAGGCGCGCTCGGTGACCCATTTCTCGTCCGGCCGCTTGAGCAGGCCGAACACCTCGCAGGAGGCCTCCTCCTCGGCCAGGCGCACCAGCGCGTCCGGCGACATCGGCTCGCGCAGGCGCACGTCGAGGGTGATGTGCGAGCGCTGGTTGTGGGCGCCGTAGTCGGAGATCTTCTTCGAGCAGGGGCACAGGCTCGTCACCGGCGCCACGATCTCCATGTGCAGTTCGGCGGGCAGGCCGGCGTGCTTCTCGGCGCGCAGGCGCACGTCGTAGTCGAGCAGGCTTTCCACGCCGGAGATTGGTGCCTCCTTGGAGATGAAATAGGGGAAAGCCAGTTCGATCGTGCCGCTGGTTGCATCCAGCCGGCGCAGCATTTCGTCGAGCATGCGCAGCAGGCGCTCGGGCGTCAGCGCCGGGCGCTTCTTTTCCAGCAGTTCGATGAAACGCGACATGTGGGTGCCCTTCACTTCGGGCGACAGGCCGACCGCCATGCTCACTTCCGCCACGGTGTGCTGCACCTGGCCCAGGCCGTCGAACAGGGCCAGCGGGTAGCGCAGGCCCTTGACGCCGACCTTGTTGATGGCCTGCTGGCGGTGGTCGGCGCTGGCCTGGATGTCGGGCAGGAAGAATCTTTCCGGTGCGTTCATGTCGTGTCTCCGTTGCGTGTTGGGAAGGTCCATCTTTCAGATCAGCAGGGTTCGCGTCGCTCTGGCGGGGCGGGCTTCCTGCGGTGGCGGGCAGGCAGGCAGGGTCTGCGCCAGCCCCGGATTGTGGTACAGCAGCAAAAGGCGAATATCTTTGCTGTCCTGGACAACAGGGCAGTCGTCAGAATCGAACGAAACCGTTTCGGAGGGCCATGCAGCGCCGGCCGAAGCCAGGGATTTTTCATCCGCAGCAAAGGCCAGGACGGATACCGAGAGGGCGACGGCAATAATCGTAATATCGAAGGGTTTCATAATAATGTCCTGGACAAATGATGAACTTGACGCTAATATAAACACCAGAAATCCACTTGTCAAGCTTTTGTCCAGGACAATTATGAACAAAACTTTAATGAACATTGCAGCCGTCGAACGCGAGACGGGTTTGGGCAAGGACACCCTGAGGGTATGGGAGCGTCGCTACGGCTTTCCCAGGCCCGAACGGGACCAGCACGGCGAGCGCGCCTACCCCCTCGATCAGGTTGAAAAGCTGAGATTAATCAAGCGGCTGATGGGGCAGGGCTGGCGTCCGGGGCGGCTCCTGGCGAAGCCCGACGAAGAACTGGCATCCCTCGCCGCGCCGGCTGAAGCGGCCCCGGACGAGGTCGCGGGTGGCAGCCTGCACCTGACGGTGGTCGACCTCATCCGCCAGCACGACATCCCGGCCCTCGGCAATGCCCTGCGGCAGGCCCTGCACCGGCAGGGACTGCAGCAGTTCGTCCTGGAAACGGTGAGTGCGCTGAATCGCGCCATCGGCGAAGCCTGGATGCGCGGCGAAATCCAGGTCTTCGAGGAACACCTCTACACCGAGCAGATGCAGGCCCTGCTGCGCCAGGCCATCGGCGCGCTGCCGCCGGGCAGCGGCCGCCCGCGCATCCTGCTCACCACCGTGCCGGAAGAGCAGCACATCCTCGGCATTCTCATGTCGGAGGCGCTGCTGACGCTGGAAGGCGCAGGTTGCGTCTCGCTCGGCACGCAGACGCCGCTTGCCGACATCGGCCTGGCGGCGCGGGCCCAGCAGGCAGACATCGTCGCGCTCTCGTTTTCCTCGGCGTTTCCGACGCGGCAGGTGGCGCCGCTGCTGAAGCAGCTGCGCGGAATGCTCGCCGCCAACATCGAGGTCTGGGCCGGCGGCGCCGGCATCGAGCGGGTCGCGGCGCAGGAGGGCGTGCGCATCATGGGCAGCCTCGACGCCGCCCTGGAAGGGCTGGCGCAGTGGCGGGCATCGCACCCCGCCCACTGAGCAGAGGAATTCCATGCAGACCCGGGCGATTTTCGCGAGCGCCGAAGGCCGGATGCTGATGGCCGGCCTGGTCCTGGCCGGCCTGCTGGTGGTCGGCTTCGGCATCGGCTGGACGCTGTTCCCGGACAGCATTCTCCAGTACGCCGCGATGACCGGCCTGAACCTGCTGATCGGCCCGGGGGCCGGCATGAGCTTCGGCTACGCCAGCGGCATGAGCCACCTGCAGGTCGTGCCGCTCAACATGCTGGTCGAGACCCTGCATGTTCTCGTCTTCTACCCGCTGTTCGTCCTCAGCTGGCGCCACCTGCTCGACCTGCCCGCGCTGAAGTCCTTCGTCGCCCGCATGCACGAGGCGGCGGCGTCGCGCGGCGGCATGGTGCGAAAATTCGGCATCGCCGGCCTGATCGTTTTCGTCTTCGTGCCGTTCTGGATGACCGGCCCGGTGGTCGGCTCGATCATCGGCTTCCTGATCGGCCTGCGCCCCTGGATGAACCTCGCCATCGTGCTGCTGTCGACTTATTTCGCCATCAGCCTGTGGGCTCTGCTGCTGAACGAGCTGAGCGCCTGGGCGGCGACCTTCGACCGGATGGCGCCGTGGGCGCTGCTGCTTGCGATCGTGCTGATCGCCGCCGCCGGCCACCTGCTGCACCGGCGCCGCAGCAGCCACGCGGCAAGCGGCTTGAAGCGCAACTGAAGGTCAGTCGGATAGGACGCTGATGAAATTTCCCCGGGAATCAGACATGAAAAAACTGCTCACGATTGCAGCCATGCTGGCCCTGCCGCTGGCGGCAGGGGACAGCCATGCCGGGCCCGACCTGTCCGCGCCCGACGCCTTTGCCGCGGCCACCGCGGGCAAGGTCAGGCTGATCGACATCCGCACCCCGCAGGAGTGGCGCCAGACCGGCGTTGCGCCGGGCGCCGGCCGGGTCGATTTCCATCGCGGGCCCGAGGTGCTGCTGAGTTCGGTGCTGCAGATCGTCGGCGGCGACAGGAACGCCCCCATCGCCCTCATCTGCCGCACCGGCAACCGCACCAGCCACGCGCAGAAATTCCTCCAGGCGCAGGGCTTTACCCGGGTCTACAACGTCAGTGAAGGCATGGCCGGCAGCGCCGCCGGGCCGGGCTGGCTGAAGCGGGAGCTGCCGCTGGAGTCCTGCGCGCAGTGCTGATTGAAAGTCAGTCCCGCCGGTACGGCGCTCAATGCAGCGCCCGCTGCGGCGGCACCAGCCGCAGGCCGAGATTCAGCACGACCACGCGGTGGCCGAGCATGACCACGCTGCCGTGGCGCCGGTTGTCGCCGGTATCGCTGTACTCGAAGTCATAGACCCGCCGCAGCAGCAGGCGGCCGTCGTCGTTGCGCGCCAGCCGCAGGCTGGAGATGGCGACCGTGTCGTCGAGCAGCTGCAAGTCCTCCGATTGGCAGGCGGCGCGCGCGGCGGCGATGCCGGCATCCCGCGCCTTGAGGCTGTCGAGCCACAGCCAGGCGCCGCCGGCCAGGACGACCAGGCCGAACAGTTCCCAGCCGCCGCTCCCCATCAGCCTGCGTGCTCAGCCTTCGTACTTGAACGACATCGAGACGCGTGCGCGGAAGGCGACCACCTTGCCGGACTTGTCGATCTTCATGTCGAGCTTGGTGACTTCGGCGACGCGCAGGTCGCGCAGCGTCTTCGCGGCCGCCTCGACGGCAGAACGGGCCGCATTCTCGAACGAGGTCGGGCTCGAGCCGACCACCTCGACGATCTTGTAGACGGCTTCCGCGGATTTCTTCGCAGCTTTCTTGGCCATGGCGTGTCTCCTGGATGGGTTGAATGCGTGGCGATCCTGCAAACGAGGACCTTCGCGGATCATAGCCTTTTCAGGGCCGCATGGCAGCAAAAGTCAGTTCCGGGAACGCGGCGGCGAACCCGGCCGGGCCGGTTTTCCCGGAGGGACGCCGATATAATCGGTGCGCGATGACCCAGAACGACAGCCCCCTGTTCCGCGCGCTGGACGGCCTGTATGAGCCGTCCGCCATCCAGCAGCTTGCCGACGGGCGTTTCCTTGTTCTCGAGGATGAGAAGACGCATCCGTTCAGCCTGCTCACGATCGGCCCCGATGGCGCCGTCACCGGCAGCCCCGTTCGCCAGAAGCCGCAGGATCTGCCGAAGCTGAACGATCTCGAAGGGATCGCGCTCAACCAATCCGGCCATATCTATGCCATCACCTCGCATTCGCGCGACAGCGACGGCGAGGAGAAGGCCTCCCGCGAAAGGCTGCTCCGCTTCCGCATCGAGGCTGACCGCGTGGTCGCGCCGAAGGTGTCGAACGCGCTGAAACCCGCCCTGCTGGCGGCGCACCCGGTGCTGGCGGCCGCAGCGGAGATACGCGACGTCAAGGCCGGCGGCGGGCTGAACATCGAGGCGCTCGACCTGAGTCCCGACGCGCAGCGCCTGCTGATCGGCTTTCGCAGCCCCTTGCTCGGCAAGCGCGCCCTCGTCGCCTGCGTCGAGAATCCCGCGGCGATCTTCGATTCGGGCGAGG
>CAJPFL010000273.1 GCA_905339315.1 Rhodocyclaceae bacterium | reverse complement strand
GAAGCAGCATCAGCGGCCCTGCTAGAGGAGGCAAAGAAGCGTGGCGGAAGCAGTCAATCTGGGCGGCGTCAAGGTGATGGTGATCGACGACAGCAACACCATCCGGCGCAGCGCTGAAATTTTCCTGGTGCAGGCCGGCTGCCAGGTGGTCCTGGCGGAGGACGGCTTCGATGCGCTGGCGAAGATCGCCGACCACCACCCCGACATCGTTTTCTGCGACATCATGATGCCGCGGCTCGACGGCTATCAGACCTGCGCCCTCATCAAGAAGAACCCGCGCTTCGGCGTGACACCGGTCATCATGCTGTCGTCGAAGGACGGCCTGTTCGACCGGGCGCGCGGGCGCATGGTCGGCTCCGACGAGTACCTGACCAAGCCATTCACCAAGGACAGCCTGCTGAAGGCCGTCGCCGCACATTTGCCGCAGCGTGTTTCCTAAATTGCATTCGTAGCGAGGTAAGGTTATGCCCATCAAGAAAATTCTCATTGTCGACGACTCCCCGACCGAGCGCCACGCCCTGAGCGAACTGCTGGTGAAGAGCGGCTTCAACGTCGTCACGGCCGAGAGCGGCGAGGAAGCCATTGCGAAATCGAAATCCGAGATGCCCGACCTGATCCTGATGGATGTCGTCATGCCGGGCATGAACGGCTACCAGGCGACGCGCACCATCACGCGGGAGGAGGCGACCAAGCATATCCCCGTCGTGATGTGCACCAGCAAGGGGCAGGAGACCGACAAGATCTGGGGCATGCGCCAGGGCGCCAACGATTACCTGGTGAAGCCGATCGACCCGAAAGTGTTGCTGGAGAAAATTGCGGCGCTGGGCTGAAGCGCTGTTTGCCGATGGCCAAGAAAAAGATCAGCCTGCGGGAGTTCCAGGAAAGCCTGGTGCAGCGCCTGACCAGCGCCCGCGCCGGCCAGACCTCGCGGGCCCTGCTGGGCGTGCAGGCCGGCCGCGACTACTGGCTGCTCGACCTGGCCGATTCGGGCGAGATCCTGCCGCTGCCGCCGTTTACCAGCGTGCCGCTGACCAGGCCGTGGTTCTGCGGCATCGCCAATATCCGCGGCTCGCTCTACGGCGTGGTGGATTTTTCCGCATTCCAGGGAGGCGAGCCGACGCCGCAGAATGCCGACAGCCGGCTGCTGATCGTCGGCGGCCGCCTCGGCATCAACAGCGCGCTGCTGGTCAATCGCACCCTCGGCCTGCGCAATATCGAGCAGATGGAGCCGCGCGCGGCAGACAGCGATGCGCGGCCGTGGGTGGGCGAGCAGTATGCCGATCCGCAGGGCAATGTATGGAAACGGCTGAATTTGAAAAATCTGCTGGGACAGCCGGATTTTCTGGAAATCGGGCTGTAGTGAACCTGGAAGTGACCGGTTATAACTAGACGCTGAACATCGGAGACACTGGCATGGCATTCAAATTCAAGCTTCCCTCACTGAAACTGCCGGGCGACACGTCGGCTCCCGAGGAAACCTCGCAAAGCACGATCATGGACAACCTGCAGCAGGCGGCGGTGCGCGGCGCCCGCTTCAAGCTGCCCGGGCTTGGCGACAAGCCGATCGGCATCCAGCTGCAGACGCTGGGCGGCCTGTTCGTGTTCTTCCTGTTCGTCGTCGCCGTGGCAGCCTGGATCGACAACCGCACGGCCACCTACGGCACGGCCTACACGTCCGCTGCCGGGCAGATGCGCATGCTCTCGCAGGCAATCGCCAAATCCGCCCAGCTGGCCCTGCAGGGCAATGCCGTCGCCTTTGCGGAACTGAAGGACGGCCGCAGCAACTTTGCCATCCTCCTGGAGCGCGTCACGCAAGGCGGCGTCATCGACGAGATCAGCGTGCCGCCGAGCCCGGACAGCACCCAGCCGGCCCTGCTGGCCCTGGCATCGGAGTGGGAGAAAACCGAAAGGAACACCGCGACGGTGCTGGAGCAGGAGAAGAACCTGCAGCAGCTCGGCAGCTCGGTGGCCACCATCAACGCCAAGAACCCGCAACTGCTGGAGCTGGCCGAACAGGTGGCAGCGCTCAAGCTGCAGACCGGCGCCCCCCTGCGGGAGATCGCCGCCGCCAACCAGCTGGTGATGCTGACCCAGCGCCTGGCGAAGAATGCCAACTCCCTGCTGGTGGCCGCCGCCATCGACCCGGAGGTGGCCTTCCTGCTGGGCAAGGACACGAACACCTTCCGCGACGTGCTGAGAGCCCTGGGCAAGGGTTCCGAGGCGATGCGCATCAACGCCGCCGGCGATGCCGAAACCAGGGAGAAACTGGCCGAACTGGAGCTTGCCTTCAAGGACTACCAGGACGCCGTCGCCGGCATCCTCGGCAACATGCAGCGCCTGGTGCAGGCGAAGCAGGCGGGCAGCCGCATCTTCAGCGACAGCGCTCCCCTGCTGAAGGCGACGACCGACCTGTCGAACGCCTACGCCGCGGAAATCGCCGGACGGGCCACCAATACCTGGGTCATCTCGATTTTCGCCTTGCTGGCGTTTGTCACCCTGGCCCTGATGGCCAAGGTCTTCAACGACGACTCGGCCTTGCGACGGGAACAGGCCGAGCGCCAGCGCCTCGAGGCCGAAACATCCAAGAACGCCAGCCAGGAGGCCATTCTGCGGCTGATGAACGAGATGGGCGACCTGGCCGACGGCGACCTGACGGTGCGCGCCACGGTGAGCGAGGACATCACCGGCGCCATTGCCGACTCGGTGAACTACACGATTGAGGAACTCGGCGTGCTGGTGCGGCGAATCAACGACGCTGCCGGCCGCCTGGCCGCCGCCTCCGAGGCCGCGCAGAAGACCTCCAACGAACTGCTGGTCGCCACCGAACGCCAGTCGCGCGAGATCAAGCAGGCCGGCGACAACGTTCTCGACATGGCGAAATCGATGAACCAGGTGTCGAGCGAGGCCATGGAGTCCGCCCAGGTGGCGCGCCACTCGCTGGATGCCGCGCAAAAAGGCGCCTCGGCGGTGGAAAACTCCATCAAGGGCATGAACGAAATCCGCGAGCAGATCCAGGAAACCTCGAAGCGGATCAAGCGCCTCGGCGAATCCTCGCAGGAGATCGGCGAAATCGTCGAACTGATTTCGGACATTACCGAGCAGACGAACGTGCTGGCCCTGAACGCCGCCATCCAGGCGGCCTCGGCCGGCGAGGCGGGACGCGGCTTCACGGTGGTTGCGGAAGAGGTGCAGCGGCTGGCCGAACGCTCGGGCGAGGCGACGAAGCAGATCGCGGCGATCGTGAAGACGATTCAGACGGATACCCAGGACGCCGTGTCCGCCATGGAGAACTCGACGCGGGACGTGGTGGAGGGCGCCAAGCTGTCCGACGCCGCCGGCCAGGCGCTGCAGGAGATCTCCTCGGTGTCGACCAACCTCGCCTCGCTGATCGAATCGATCTCCTCCGCCACGCAGCAGCAGGCCGAGAGCGCGACGCGCGTGGCGCAGAACATGCAAGGCATCCTGCGCGTCACCGAGCAGACCACCGTCGGCACCAAGCAGACCGCAGTCTCGATCGGCCAGCTCGCCGAGCTGGCCGTCGAACTGAAGGGTTCGGTGTCGGGCTTCAAGGTCTAAGGCGGACAAGGCGCGAAAGAAACGATGGCTGCCACCACCGATCTGGATCTCGGTCCGCTGTCCTGGGTCAAGGGCGAGATCGACCTCGCCCTCGGACGCGCCCATGAAGCGCTCGGCAAGTTTGCCGGGGATCCGGACGATTCCGCGCAGCTCAAGTTCGCCCGCACCCATCTGCACCAGGCCCATGGCGCGCTCTCGATCGTCGGCCTCGACGGCGTGACCCAGGTATCGGAGGCCATCGAATTGCTGCTGGCCGCAGTCGAAGGCGGACAGGTTGACGCCACGCCGGCGGTCGGCGAGCTGGCGCAGAAGGCCATCACGGCGATTCGCCATTATCTCGACGAAGTGGCGAGCGGCGTGCCGAACCAGCCGCTGAAGTTCCTCGACGTGTACCGCGACCTGCTGGCGGCACGCGGCACCGAGCGCGTGGCGTCGAGCGACCTGTTCTTCCCCGACCTTTCACTGCGGCCGCCCAGGCGGACGGAGGAAACCGCGCCGCTGTCCGCCGCCGAGGCGGCCAGGCGCCTGAAGGCGGAACGCGCGCGCTTCGAGCGCGGCTTCCTGCGCTGGCTGCGCAACGCCGACGACATCGCGGGAATCGCCGAAATGCGCGAGGCGGTGGCGGCCATCGAGGCGACCCAGGCCCTGCCGGCGGCGCGCGCCTTCTGGTGGATCACCGTGGCGCTGCTCGATGCCCTGGCGGCACGCGAGGTGCCGGTCGATTTCCATGTCAAGAAGCTCTGCGCCCGCATCGACCTGCAGATGCGCCGGCTGCTGGAGGGATCGAAGACCGTGGCCGAACGCCTGGTGCGTGACGCCCTGTATTTCGTCGCCGTCGCCAAGGGGGGCGGGGCGCAAGTCGAGCAGGTCAAGGGAACCTACCAGCTAGACGCGCTGGTGCCGACGCGAACGGCGGACATCGAGCCGCTCAAGCCGGTGCTGCGGGCCATGCGCGATTCCCTCGGGGCGGCCAAGGAAGCCTGGAACAAGTTCTGCGCCGGCGCGGCCGTGGCGCTGCCGCAATTCCATGACCATACCGTCACCCTGGCGAGCAAGGGCGGCGGACTCGTCAACAATCATCTGGCGCGACTGGTGGCCGGCATTGCCGAAACCGCCCAGTGGCTGCGCAAGGATCCGCTCAAGCAGAACGATACGGCGGCGATGGAAATCGCCACCGCCCTGCTGCTGGCCGAAAATGCCCTGGAGAATTACGAACAGCTGGGGCCCGACTTTTCGCAGCAGGTGGAAATCGTCATCGACAGGCTGGGCGCCCTGATGCGCGGGGAGTCGCTCGCGGACTTTTCGGCGCCGCTCCTCGATGACATGTCGAGGCGCGCCCAGGAACGCCTGATGATGAGCCAGGTGGCGCGGGAGATTCTCACCAACCTGGCCCAGATCGAGCAGGCCCTCGATGCCTTCTTCCGCGACACGAGCCGGCGCGAGGAATTGACGGCGCTGGCCGGCCCGCTCAAGCAGATCGAGGGCGCGCTGGTGATCATGGGGCAGGACAAGGCGGTCTCCCTGCTGCGCGACTGCGAATCCCGCATCAAGGCCTTCGCCAACCCGGAGGCGCTGCCGTCGCAACAGGAATTCGAGGCGGTGGCGCACAACCTGTCCGGACTCGGCTTCTTCGTCGAGGCCTTGCAGCATGGCCCCGCCGATCTGGACGAGATCCTCAAGCCGGTGCAGCCCAGGACGGCGCCGCCGCCCGAAGAGGAAGCCGGGGAGCCCCCGGCGCCTTCCGTCGAGGCCGAGCTGGAGCAGCAGAAGCGCGAAACCCAGGTGCTGGTCGAGGCGCTGCGCGAAACGCCCCAGGATGAAGGGGTGCGCGAGGACCTCAAGCAGCACCTGGAAAACATCCGGCAGGATGCCAGCCTGGTCGCCGACGTCAGGCTCGAGGAAGAAGCGCGGGCGGCACTGGTGGCACTGGCCGGCGCGCCGGGCGAGGCAGTGTCCGGCCACGTCGAGCAAGCGGTCTCCCGCGTCGCCCCCGTGGCGCCGGTGGAAGTGGCCGCACCCTCGGCCGAGACCCTGAGGCTGGCGGAGGCGGCGAGCGAGGAGATCGATGCGGAACTGCTGGCGATCTTCCTCGAGGAAGCGCACGAGGTGCTCGGCACCGTCAGCGAGCACCTCGCGCTGTCGCGCGGGGAGCCGCACAATCACGAACACCTGACGACGATCCGCAGGGGCTTCCATACCCTGAAGGGCAGCGGCCGCATGGTCGGCCTGGCCGATCTGGGTGAAACGGCGTGGGCGATCGAGCAGGTGATGAACAAGTGGCTGCAGTCCGAGCAGGATGCCACGCCTTCCCTGTACCGCCTGGTCGACGAGGCGCATGACCTGTTCAGCGCCTGGGTCGCCCAGCTGGAAGCCGGCGGCGGCACGCACAAGGATGCGGCGGCCCTGGTGGCCCTGGCCGAGCGGGTCAAGGCCGGCGAGGACATTTCCGGGCAGGCGGAGGAGGAGGCTGCGTCGCCGGCGGCCCCGACGCCTTACGAGCTCGAAATACCCGGGCCGGGAGCGGCCCCGGGGGAGGCAGCCGGGGCGGAAGAGGACATCACGCCGAACCTGCCGGAGGAAGCCGAGGCGCCGTCACTGGTCGAGGAAATCATCGAGATGCCGCCGGCGGAGGACACCGTCGTCCTGGGCGACCTGGTCGTTTCCCGCTCGCTCTACGACATGTATGTCAGCGAGGCCAGGGGCCACCTGGCCGTGCTGCGCCTGGACCTGAATGCCCTCAAGCTGACGCCGCAAGTGCCGCCGGAAGCGATGGTCCGCGCCGCGCACACGCTGGCCGGCATCTCCGGCACGGTCGGCATCGATCCGGTGAATCGCCTGGCACTGTCGCTCGAGCATGCGCTGCTGCGCCTGGCGCGCGGCAGCCAGACCTGCAACAGCGGGCAGATCGGCCTGCTCGGCACCGCCATTTCCACCCTCGACGCAATGATTGCCTCGGTGGCCGAGCAGCGCGTGCCGCATGGGGCGGATGGCCTGGCCGCGGAACTCGATGAGGTAGCGCGGACAACGCAACCGGCCGCTGTCGA
>CAJPFL010000272.1 GCA_905339315.1 Rhodocyclaceae bacterium | reverse complement strand
TGATGGTGCTGCCGTCGGTGGCGTGGCAGGAAAAGTCGGGGGCGGGATCGCCGGCCTTGGGTCTCATGGCGTTCTCCTCAGAAATGGATGCCGCGCATCAGCTGGCTGAAGGCGACCTGGTCGGCGGTCTGCTGGGCATCGCCTTCCTTCTTGCCGGTCGCCGCCGACGAGTCGGGGAACATGCGGAAGCTGGTGTTCATGATGATCTGCGCCACCTTCGGCGAGAAGGCATGCACCACCTGGCCGAAGACGCCGAGGCGGGTGGCGATGCGCACCGGCTTGTGCACGATGGCCTCGACCACCAGGTCGGCGGCCTCCTCGGGGCTGAGCGTCGGCACGTTCTGGTAGAGCTTGGTCGGCGCGATCATCGGCGTGCGCACCAGCGGCATGTTGATGCTGGTGAAGTCGATGCCGCGGTCGGCGAACTCCGAGGCGGCGCAGCGCGAGTAGGCCTCCAGCGCCGACTTCGAGGCGACGTAGGCGGAGAAGCGCGGCGCGTTGGTGAGGACGCCGATGGAGGAGATGTTGATGATGTGGCCCTTCTTCTTCTCGAGCATCTTCGGCAGGAAGCCCATCGTCAGGCGCACCGCGGCGAAGTAGTTGAGCTGCATGCAGCGCTCGAAGTCGTGGAAGCGGTCGAAGGAGTTCTCGATGGCGCGGCGGATGGAGCGGCCGGCGTTGTTGACGAGGATGTCGACGCCGCCGTATTCCTCGTTCACCTGGCGCACGAAGTCGTCGCATTCGGCGTAGTCGGAAATGTCGGCCGAGTAGGCGACGAGCTGCAGGCCGTCGGCCTCGAACTCGTGCTTGGCCTCGGCCAGCTTCTCCTTGTCGCGGGCGACGATGACGGTGATGGCGCCGGCCTCGGCCAGCTTGTGCGCGACGGCCTTGCCGATGCCGGAGGAGCCGCCGGTGACGAGCACCACCTTGCCCTTGACCTTGCCCTTCAGGGTGCGGTCGATGAAGAGGTCCGGGTCGAGGTAGCGCTCCCAGTAGTCCCACAGCCGCCAGGCGTAGTCCTCCAGCGGCGGCACGGCGATGCCGGTGCCGGAAAGCGCCTTCTCGGTCTCGCGGCAGTCGAAGCGCGTCGGGTAGTTGATGAAGTCGAGGACGTTGTCGGGCAGGCCGAGGTCCTTCATCAGGGCGTTGCGGATGCGGCGCACCGGCGTCAGGGCCATCAGGCTCTTCTTGACGCCGCGCGGGATGAAGCCGAGCAGGGCGGCGTTGATGCGCATGCCCATGTCCGGTGCGTGGGCCGCGCGGGCGAGGATCTGCAGGACGTCGCCGACGCGGTGCGGGTGCGGGTCGGTGAGGTGGAAGCACTTGCCGTCCTGGCCGTCGAGGTGGGCGATGTGGTCCATGGCGTCGACGACGAAGTCGACCGGCACGATGTTGATGCGGCCGCCCTCGAGGCCGATGGTCGGCATCCATGGCGGCAGGATCTTGCGAATCTTCTGGATGATCTTGAAGAAGTAGTAGGGGCCGTCGATCTTGTCCATCTCGCCGCTGCGCGAGTCGCCGACGACGGAGCTCGGCCGGTAGATGCGCCAGGGCACCTTGCATTCCTTGCGCACGATGCCCTCGGCCTCGTGCTTGGTGCGGAAGTAGGGGTGCTCGAGGTTCTCGGCCTCCTCGAACATGTCCTCGCGGAAGATGCCCTCGAACATGCCGGCGGCGGCGATCGAGCTCATGTGGTGGAAGCAGCGCGCCTCGAGGGCCTCGGCCAGGGCCAGGGTGTTGCGGGTGCCGGCGATGTTGACGGCCTCGTCCTCCTCGGCGGAGGCGCCGAGGTCGTAGAGGGCGGCAAGATGGAAGAAGTGGTCGATCCTGCCCTTCAGCCGCTTCTGCTCGGCCTTGCTGACGCCGAGCTGCTTGTCCTTGAGGTCGCCGATGACCGGCAGCACGCGGCCCTTGTCGACGCCCCAGAAGGCGTACAGGGCCTCGAGCTTTTCCGGTTCGTGCGAGCGGGTCAGGAAATGCACCGTGCTGCCGGGGCGGGCCAGCAGCTTCCTGACGAGGCGTTTGCCGATGAAGCCGGTCGCCCCGGTGACGAAGTATTCCATGCGAACCTCCTCTTCCAAGAGCGAAATATCATACACGGGAAGCGCGCCGCGGCGCAGCGGGGCGCTACGCCGCCGTCCGCGGTTCTTTAGTGTGCCTTGCCTAATTTTTCCGGCTAGATTGCGAATGTCGGGCGAGCGCCCGCAACGCAACTGATTTCAACTACGCACAGGAGGCATCATCATGGTCAAGAAACTCAAGGCACTCGCCGGCGGCGCGGCGGCGGAAGGCGAATTCGCGCAGACGGTGCGCGAGTCGGCGCAGCAGATCTGGCTGGCCGGGCTGGGGGCGTTTGCCAAGGCCCAGGCAAGGGGCACGAAGTTCCAGGCGGAAAGCGCCAGGATATTCGATGCGCTGGTGCGGGAAGGCGAGGCGCGCCAGTCGTTCGTGCGCAAGGTCACCGGCAAGAAGGTCGCCGAGGCGGCCGCCAAGGCGTCCGGCACCTGGGACAAGCTGGAGCAGGTCTTCGAGGACCGCGTCGCGCGCTCGCTGTCGAGCCTCGGCGTGCCGACCAAGAAGGACATCGAGTCGCTGTCGAAGCGCGTCACCGAGCTGACCGAGGTCGTGCAGGGCCTCAACGGCGGGAAAGCGAAACCCGCCCCGCGCCGCCGCGCCGCGAAGTAAGCGTCCCTCCGAGGAGGGACGAGATGGTGAAGGCACGCGCTGTGCGCGCGAAGGGGCGCAAGGCCGCCCCTTCCCGCGTCGGGCTGGCGCTCGCCGGGGGCGGGCCCCTCGGCGGCATCTACGAACTCGGTGCGCTGCTGGCGCTGTCCGAGTCCCTGGAGGGCGTCGACTTCAATGCGCTGGACGTGTATGTCGGCGTGAGTTCGGGGGGCTTCATCGCCGCCGGACTGGCGAACGGGCTGACGCCCGAGCGCATGCGCCACATGTTCATCGAGAGCGACACCGCCGAGGAGCCGTTCGAGCCGGAGCTCCTGCTGAAGCCGGCCTTCCGCGAATACGCGCTGCGGGCGCTGTCGGTGCCGCCGCTGCTGCTGGCCTCGATCTGGAACTACCTGGCCAATCCCTGGAGCCAGAGCTTTTTCGAGTCCTTCCAGCGCCTTTCCCAGGCCATCCCGACCGGCATTTTCAACAGTGCCGGCATCCATGACTTCCTCAGCCGGATTTTCACCGCGCCGGGCCGCAGCAACGATTTCCGCAAGCTGAGGCGCCGCCTGTTCCTGGTGGCGACGGATCTCGACTCGGGCGAGTCGGTGGTGTTCGGCTCGCCGGGCGAGGACCATGTGCCGGTCTCGACGGCGGTGCAGGCCAGCGCGGCGCTGCCGGGGCTGTTCCCGCCGGTGGAGATCGACGGCCGCTACTATGTCGATGGCGCCCTGAAGAAGACGCTGCACGCCTCGGTGGCCCTGAAGGAGGGCGCCGACCTGGTGCTGTGCATCAATCCGCTGGTGCCCTTCGATTCCGAGCTGGCGGTGAAGCGCGGCGCCGGCCGGCACCAGAAGCTGGTGGAAGGCGGCCTGCCGGTGGTGCTGGCGCAGACCTTCCGCTCGATCATCCATTCGCGCATGCAGGTGGGCATGGCCAAGTACCGCATCGAGTACAAGAACGCCGACGTGGTGCTGTTCGAGCCGAACAGCGACGACCCGGAGATGTTCTTCACCAACATGTTCAGCTACGCCAGCCGCCGCCGCCTGTGCGAGCACGCCTACCAGAAGACGCGCACCGAG
>CAJPFL010000271.1 GCA_905339315.1 Rhodocyclaceae bacterium | reverse complement strand
ATCAGGCGGATGTAGGGATCCGTCTCGGAAATCTTGTTCGGCAGGTTCTGCAGGACGCTGTTGAATTCCACCCCTTCGAGGTCGACCACCAGCCGCTCCGGGTTCTTCACGATCTGGTGCGTGAAGGCGATCGGCTGCCGGTATTCGAGCGTGACGCGCGTGTAGTCGCGCGCCGGCCAGACGCGCACCGCAAGGATGCTGGTCGCCGCCTGTCCGACGGGACTGACCAGCAGCGTCAGCGTTGCGCCGGCGTATTTGAGGAATTCGCGGCGGCGGAAGGGGGGAGCCTGCTCAGGCATGAACGCCCCGCTTCGGTGAGAGGTGTGAATTCGGCGCGTCTTCCGCCGTCCTCGATGGCAAGCGCAATGCGCAGGTCGGCCGGAGCAAGATACTCCCCGGCCTTGTCCGGCCATTCGACGAAGCAGACTGCCCCGCCCTGAAAGTATTCGTCCAAGCCTGCATCCAGGTATTCTTCCTGCTGGCTGAATCTATAGAAATCAAAGTGATGCAAGTTTAAGCTAGAAATAGCATAAAGTTCAACGAGTGTAAAGGTCGGACTCTTCACATTTCCCGTATAACCCAGGCCGCGCAGCACCCCGCGCACCAGGGTCGTCTTGCCGCTGCCGAGGTCGCCGTCGAGGTAAATCACCAGCCCCGGGGCCAGCGCCTGGGCCAGCGCGGCCCCCAGTGCCAGCGTTGCCGCCTCGTCGGGCAGGCTCAGGGACAGGCTATGATCCTCAGAATGCAAAACGCACACTCCATCGACGGGGTTGAACTCGCCGCGCGCATCCGGCAGTGGGGGCGGGAGCTGGGATTCGATGCCATCGGCTTTGCCGGTACGGCGCTCGATGTCGCCGAAGCCGAACTTGCGGCGTGGCTCGAAGCCGGCTTCCACGGCGAGATGGATTATATGGCAAGCCACGGCACCAGGCGCTCGCGCCCGGCGGAACTGGTGCCCGGCACGGTGAGCGTCATCACGGCACGCATCAACTACCTGCCGCAGGCAGCGCCGATGGAAACGGTGCTCGCCGACGGCACGCGCGCCGCCATCTCCCGCTACGCCCTCGGCCGCGACTACCACAAGCTGTTGCGCGCGCGCCTGCAGAAGCTGGCGGAGCGCATCGCCGCGGAAGCAGGCCCCTTCGGCTACCGCGTGTTCACCGACTCCGCGCCGGTGCAGGAAGTGGCGCTGGCTTCAATGAGCGGGCTGGGCTGGCGCGGCAAGCACACGCTGCTGCTGACGCGCGAGGCCGGCTCATACTTCTTCCTCGGCGAGATCTACACCGACCTGCCGCTGCCGATGGATGCACCGCAGGCGGAGCACTGCGGCAGTTGCCGCGCCTGCCTCGACGTCTGCCCGACGCAGGCCATCGTCGCGCCGTACACGGTGGATGCGCGGCGCTGCATCTCCTACCTCACCATCGAGCTGAAGGGCAGCATTCCCGCTGAGTTGCGGCCGCTGATCGGCAACCGCGTCTACGGCTGCGACGACTGCCAGCTCGCCTGCCCGTGGAACCGCTTCGCGCGCCGTACCGGGGAGACTGACTTTGCCGTGCGCCACGGCCTCGACTCGGCGAGCCTGGTCGAGCTGTTCGCCTGGACCGAAGCGGAATTCAAGCTGCGCCTCGCCGGCAGCGCCATTTATCGCATCGGCCACGAGCGCTGGCTACGCAATATAGCCGTGGCGCTGGGCAATGCCCCGAGCTCGGCCGACATCGTCGCGGCGCTCGAATCACGCCGCGACCACCCGTCCGAACTCGTGCGCGAGCATGTCGCCTGGGCGCTGGCGCGTCAGCCCGCCTGAGGGGGCACCCGGCGCCAGAGCCAGGCTGCCAGCAGGGCCAGCGCGACATACAGCAGGGTAAATGCCGTCGGCGGGAAATCCCAGTAGAGCAGCCGGCCAATGAAGCCCGTCTCGCCTACCGTGCCGCCGCGCAGGGCGGCCTCCCATACCGTCAGCGGACAGGCCATGCCGGCCAGGGATTCGAGCGCGACGAAGGCGATGGCGCCGGCATGGACGAGGCGCAGGCGGCGCTGCCGCACCCAGCGCCAGCCGACGGCGGCGCCCAGGGGGATCAAGACGAAGCCGGCCGTGATGAAGGCGGCAATGCAGAAATGAACGGCGAGGACGAGATCCGCAAGCACCTCAGTGGCCGGTCGCCACCGGCCGCGCCGGATCGGCGCACCACTCGCTCCAGGAACCGGGATAGATGCGCGAGCCGGCAAGCCCTGCCACTTCCATCGCCAGCAGGTTGTGGCAGGCCGTCACGCCGGAGCCGCAGGAATGCACCACCCCGGAGGCGCCACGTCCGGCCAGCAGCGCCTGGTACTCGCCCCGCAGCACCTCCGCCGGCTTGAAGCGTCCGTCGGGCAGCAGGTTGTCCTTGAAGAAGCGGTTCACCGCGCCGGGAATGTGGCCGCCGACCGGATCGAGCGTCTCGTTCTCGCCGCGGAAGCGCTGCGGGTTGCGTGCATCGAGCAGGCGGACGCCGTCCCGTGCGGACTGACTTTCCACGAAGCGCACGTCGACCGCCATCTCCTGCCGCAGCCGCGGCTCGAACACGGCATGGGGATGCTTCGTCTCGGCGTCCGTCGTCTCGTAGCCGGCCGCTTCCCAGGCGTTGATGCCGCCGTCGAGCAGCGCCACCGCGTCGTGGCCGAGCCAGCGCAGCATCCACCACAGGCGCACGGCGTAGGTGCCGCCGGCATCGTCGTAGACCACCACCTGCGTGTCGTTGCCGACGCCCCACTCGCTTAAGCGGGCGGCAAAGCGCGCCGGGTCCGGCAACGGATGGCGGCCGTTCCTGCCGGTGAGCGGGCCGGACAGGTCGCGTTCCAGGTGGGCGTAGATCGCCCCCGGGATATGCACC
>CAJPFL010000270.1 GCA_905339315.1 Rhodocyclaceae bacterium | reverse complement strand
GTAAAGCAGCGAAACCAGGGCCAATCCCGACACGAGCACCACGGACACCAGCCTGTGTGCGGCAGCCCCCATGATGCCGGAGAACCATAGCAGACCGACCATCAGGGCGTAGAGCTGGAAGTCGATCGCCACGAACCAGACGCCCGCGGAAAGCGCATCGAAACCCAGAACGTCCTGAAGCAGGACCAGGTGCGCGAGGAACTGCAGCATCTCCGGCGCGGCCGGGTCGGATGCCTGTGCGTAGATACTCCTGGCGCACGCAGCGCAGGCCACTGCCAGCGCGAGGGCCGCCCACAACGGGATCGCGAGGCGGCGGTAGCGCCGCCCTATCAGCCGGTGCGGCCGCCCGACGGCAGGACTGGCCCGGGAAGCCAGGCTGCGAGCTGCGAGGAAGCCCCCTGCAACCAGGAATACCTGGACTGCTAGCCTGGCCTGCCCGAACAGCCAGTCGATGAGCCGCGGCGACAGTTCGTAGGCAATGTCGGACATCGGCCCATAAAAAGACAAGTGATGCAGCACGATGAGCTGTGCGCTGATCGCCTTCAGCAGATCGATCGAAGCCAGTCGGCTCGTATTATTTTTCATTAAATCAATATATTACAAAATCAGTAGGGGAAGGGGGCAGATCGATGCCCGCCTGCCGCTGTCATGCCGCAGCCTGGAAATGGCGCAACTTGCGTTCAGGGCTGGAGCTAACCCAATGATAGGAATAGACTTGTTCCTCAACCGCAGTTTTTTCACCTGTCGGTTTCTGGGTATGAGGCTGCTGAATGCAGGACTCGAATCGGTCGTGCATGAAGCGCATGGTGTGACTCGACAAAGAAAGGAACAGCAAATGGAAGCGCAAACTCACCTTGATGTGACGGAGGCTGCGAAACCGGCAACCGTGAAATACGTCACGGAGGAAGCGGCAATCGGCATGCATACTGAACGTTTGCCGTTCACTGTCAGGATTGCCAAATGCGAAGAGGATCTCGCGAAGGCGGTATCCATACGCCATCAGGCGTATGCAAGGCATTTGCCGGCTGTCGCGGCGACCCTGGACCGGCCGGAGGCGCTCGACCGCGCGGAGGATTCGGTGGTTGTGCTTGCCGAATCGAAACTCGACGGCACGCCGCTGGGCACGATGCGGATCCAGAAGAACTGCACCGGAAATCTGGTTCTCGAGGATTCAGTCGACCTGCCCGCATGGCTGAAGGGCCGCAGCATGATCGAGATTACGCGCTTCGGGATAGCGGAGGGCCGCATGGGACGGCTCGTCAAGACCGTGCTGGTCAAGGCGGGCTTTCAGTTCTGCCTCCTGAACGACATCGAGTGGATTGTCATCGCAGCCCGCTCGCCGCTCGACACGCTGTGGGAGAAGCTCCTGTTTCAGGACGTATTTCCCGGATTTGGCTTCATGCCCATGCGTCATGCGGGGAACATACCCCACCGCGTCCTGGCATTCGACGTGCCCAATGCCTACGAGACGTGGACGCAGGCGCGGCACCCGCTGCTCGACTTCATGTGCAAGACGCATCATCCGGATCTTCGCCTGGTCGAGCGGGATGAGGCAGCATGGGCGGCGGTGGCCAGGTTGCCCGAGGTCTACCGTGACTCCGGCCTCAATCCGCTGGCGGTCATGCCGTAACGGGGTGGAACGTAGCGATACGCCGCCCTCACCGGGAGCAAGGCAGGGTTCGCCGATCGACCGGGAGGTGCGCTTTGCTGTCGGCAGTGGTGCAGGGAGGATGCTCGGCATGGCCTCCCATGGGAGGCTTTTGGCATGAGGCGGACTTATCTGCAGCGCCTCGAATCAGGGTTGAAGATCGACGCCCTGCTGTATGGTTTGTCGCTGTACGCCATACCGATCCTGATCGGCATCGCATCGCTCTACGCCGTCTTTGCGCTGGAAAGCCAATACCCGTTCGACCGCCAGCAGCCCGTCGCCTTCCATGTCCTGGAACAGTCGGGGACGGCGCTGGCGCCTGAGGAAGCGCTGCGGCAGCTGGAGCGGGTGCCGACGGTATCGCAGCAAGACACCAAGCTGTCAGAAGCACCCTATTGGTTGAGCTTCTCGGTGAGCCCCGGGGGAGCGGCAGAGGCGACCGTCTTGGAGCTGCCTTCGCGGCACGGCACCGAGGTCGCGTGCTGGAGCACGGCACCGCTGTCTCCGCTTGGCAGGGCGGACCGCAGCAGCAGGGCGGGACAGCTGCGGATGGAGAAGACCGGATTCGCCGTCGACCTGGGCCGCCTGACGACCGAAACGACGATACTCTGCAAGGCGGAACACGCCGGCCCGGCCCGCATCACCGTGCTGCAGTGGCCGGATTCCGAATTCGACCTGTCCGTGCAGAAGTTCCACAGGAATGCCGGCTTGCTCGACGGCGGCCTGATCGTGCTGGCCCTGTTCGTGCTGGTGACCGCGATCATCAACCGCGAGTGGATGTACGTGCTGTTTGCGGCCTGGCTCGTCGCAAACCTGCGCCTGGGTGCCCTGTCGGCGGGCTGGGATTTCCAGTGGCTGGAAAGAAGCATCCCGTCGGAATGGGTCGCTCCCATGCGGCAGCTCACGATCGCCGCGTATTACACGTTGACCTATGCGCTGTTCTGGAGACTGTTCGGCGAGGATTTGCGGCAGCCGGCGCATGCCCGCCTGCTCAAGGTGGCGCAGTGGACATGCGTGCTGATCATCGGCTACGCCGTAGTGCTGCCGTTCAAGTATTTCCTTCCCCCCATGTGGCTGACGGCCGTCATCGGCGTGATGGTCATC
>CAJPFL010000269.1 GCA_905339315.1 Rhodocyclaceae bacterium | reverse complement strand
CCGCCCTGCGCCGCCACGGTGTGCGAGCGCGTCGGGAAGACCTTGGTGATGACGGCCGTCTTGAGGCCGGATTCGGACAGTTGCAGCGCGGCGCGCAGGCCGGCGCCGCCGGCGCCGACGATGACCGCGTCAAAAGTGCGTTTGGTAACTTTCACTCTCAGAGTCTCCAGATGATTGACACCGCCCAGCCGGTATAGCCGACGAGGGCGAGGAGCGTGAGGGCGTGCAGCGCGAGGCGCAGGCCGGTCGGCTTGACGTAGTCCATCCAGATGTCGCGCACGCCGACCCAGGCGTGATACATCAGGCTGACGATGAAGAGGAAGGTGAGGAAGCGCATGAAGCCGCCGGCCATGAAGGCGTGCCAGGTCTCGAAGTCGAGGCGCTCCTGTCCCAACAGCAGGATGAGGAAGATCAGGGTGTAAGCCGCCATGACGGCCGCCGAAATGCGCTGGATCAGCCAGTCCTTCAGGCCGTAGTGCGCGCCGACGATGATGTCCTTCACCATAGTTTCACCCCCAGGATCACGGTCAGGGCCAGGCTGATGGCCAGCACCGCCTTGGCGCTGGCGCGTGCCGGCTTGAGATCCGTGCCCATGTCCAGGTCGAGCAGCAGGATGCGGATGCCCATGCAGAAATGGTGCAGGAAGGCCCACAGCAGGCCGATCAGGAGCAGCTTCACGAGGGGATAGGAGACGAAGGCCTTGAACATCGCGAAGCCGAGCGACGAATCGAGGCTCAGGTCCAGGAGAAAAATCAGGAACGGCAGCATCAGAAACAATCCCGCGCCGCTGACCCGGTGCAATATCGACGCAATCGCCGGCAGCGGCTGCTTGATGACCCGCAAGTCCAGGTGCTTCGGGCGTTCCTTCTTGATGGTTATTTCCGTCATATGCGATCTTCCCCCTGCGCTGTGCGGCGCAACATAAAGCGCCGCGATACCCCGATAAAGATTAAATTATAGCGTCTCGTCGGGCGTTCGCCCCTTCACTGCCGCCTCAGTTGAGTTCGTTCAGGTAGCTCAGTTGAGTTCGTTCAGGTAGTAATGCTCGGCCGTGGCATACAGGCCGCGCCGCCACTCCACCGGCTTGTCGCCGTAGGTGTAGGTGACGCGCTCCACCGAGAGCAGCGGGCTGCCCTCCTCCACCGCCAGTTGTTCCGCCGTGGCACGGTCCGCGGCGATGGCGCGGATGCGCTCCTCGGCGCGGATCATGCGCACGCCGAAGCGCGTCTCGAACAGGCTGTAGAGGGAGCCCTGGTATTCCTGCAGCACCTCCAGCGACAGGCCCTGGAAGATTTCGCCCGGCAGATAGATCTCGTCGAGCACGACCGGCTTGCCATTGAACTTGAGCACGCGGCGCACGATGGTGATCGGCGCACCGGGGGCGATGTCGAGGATGCGCGCCGCTTCCAGGCCGGCCTTGGCACGCCAGCATTCGAGCGGAACGCTCAGCGGCACGCTGACGCCGCCCTCGTTGGGGACGACGCGCAGAAAGCGGAAGAAGGCGCGCGGATCGTTGTGCGAGGCAACATAGGTGCCTTTGCCCTGCTTGCGCACGACGAGGTTTTCGGCGGCCATCTCGTCGATGGCCTTGCGCACGGTGCCCTGGCTGACATTGAAGCGGATGGCCAGTTCGGCTTCGCTCGGGATGGCCTCGCCGGGACGCCACTCGCCAGAAGCAAGGCCCTGCATGATCAGGTCCTTGATCTGGCGGTAGAGCGGGCTGAAGGTCGGGGAGACTTGCGCCATGGGCGAATTTCAGCATAAAAAGTCCCTAACGTCTATAGGCTCTCATATGTCTTATATATGATATATGATACCTATTGACACAGTGCAAAAAGGATTTTACCATCGCCTTCATTCACGGCTGGCCATTTGCCTGTCAAACCCGGCCGACGAAGCGCCGCATTTGAAAACCTGAACCGAGGAGTCACTTCAATGGCCAAAGCCCCCGTTCGTGTCACCGTCACCGGCGCCGCCGGTCAAATCGGCTATGCTCTGGTGTTCCGCATCGCCAGTGGCGAAATGCTCGGCAAGGACCAGCCGGTCATCCTGCAGATGCTGGAACTGCCCATGGAGAAAGCGCAGGCCGCGCTGAAGGGCGTCATGATGGAACTCGACGACTGCGCCTTCCCGCTGCTGGCCGGCATGATCGGCACGGCCGACCCGCTGGTCGCCTTCAAGGATGCCGATTACGCCCTGCTGGTCGGCTCGAAGCCGCGCGGACCGGGCATGGAGCGCAAGGACCTGCTCCTCGAGAACGCCAAGATCTTCATCGAGCAGGGCAAGGCCCTCAACGCCGTCGCCTCGCGCAAGGTGCGCGTGCTAGTGGTCGGCAACCCGGCCAACACCAACGCCTACATCGCCATGAAGTCGGCGCCCGACCTGCCGAAGCAGAATTTCACCGCCATGCTGCGCCTCGACCACAACCGCGCCGTCTCGCAACTGGCCACGCGCACCGGCAAGGCCGTCACCGAAATCGAGAAGATGATTGTCTGGGGCAACCACTCCCCGACGATGTATCCGGACATCCGCTTCTGCACCGTCGCCGGCCAGGCCGCGCCGCAGGCCGTGAATGACGAAGCCTGGTACCGCAACGAGTACATTCCGAAGGTCGGCAAGCGCGGCGCCGCTATCATCGAGGCGCGCGGCGCCTCCTCGGCCGCTTCCGCCGCCAATGCCGCCATCGACCACATGCGCGACTGGGCGCTCGGCACCAACGGCAAGTGGGTCACCATGGGCATCCCCTCCGACGGCTCCTACGGCATCCCACAGGACATCGTCTATGGCGTGCCGGTGACCTGCGCCGGCGGCGAGTACACCCGCGTTGCCGGCCTGGCCATCGACGACTACTCGCGCAGCATGATGGACAAGACGCTGGCCGAGCTGAAGGAAGAGCAGGCCGGCGTCGCCGGCCTGCTCGGCTGAAACAGGAACGGGGTGAACGCCAAGTGACGGCCGCGCTTCACCCCGCCGCTGTTCTCTACCGCGAAGCGAAGCCCTTCCCCGCCCTGCCCGCCTGCGAGCACTACGCCGGCAGCGAGAAGCTGATCGGCAAGGCACTGGCCCTGCAGCAGGCCCTGGGGCCGATCTTCGACGTCACCTGCGATTGCGAGGACGGCGCACCCGCCGGGGCGGAAAAGGCCCATGCCGGGATGGTGGCCGATGCCATCGCTTCCGCCGGCAACCGCCACGGCCGCGTCGGCGCACGCATCCACGACATCACCCACCCGCACTGGCGCGACGACCTGGAGATCATCGTCGGCACGGCCGGCGAGCAGCTCGCCTACATCACCTTTCCCAAGGTCGGCGGACGGCAGGACGCGCAGGCCATGCTGATGGCGCTCGCCGCCGTCGCCAAGAACTGCGGCCTGGCGCGGCAGATCCCCGCCCATGTGCTGATCGAGACCCACGGCGCGCTGCGCGAGGTGGAGGAGATCGCCGCCCTGCCCGGCATCGAGACGCTGGACTTCGGCCTGATGGACTTCATCAGCGGCCACCATGGCGCCATCCCCGCCGCGGCCATGAAGAGCCCCGGCCAGTTCGAGCACCCGCTGGTGGCGCGCGCCAAGTGCGCCATCGCCGCCGCCGCGCTCGGCCACGGCCTGGTGCCCTCGCACAACGTCACCACCGAACTGCACGACACGCAGGCGGTCTACGCCGATGCCCGGCGCGCGCGCGAGCAGTTCGGCTACCTGCGCATGTGGAGCATCCATCCGAACCAGGTGCAGCCGATCGTGGACGCCATGCGGCCGGATTTCGGCGAGGTCGAGGCGGCTGCGGGCATCCTCTTCGCGGCCCAGGCCGCCGACTGGGGGCCGATCCGCCACGACGGCCGCCTTCACGACCGCGCCTCGTACCGCTATTACTGGGAACTGCTCGCCCGCGCCCACGCCAGCGGCATGGAACTGCCGCAGAGCATCCGTCACCACTTCTTTTCGACCACGCAACCGCCACACACCCCTCATTGAGAAGGACACCACCGTGCTAGAAGCCTACCGTGCCCATGCCGCCGAACGCGCCGCCCTCGGCATCCCGCCCCTGCCCCTGACCGCCAAGCAGACCGGAGAACTCGTCGATCTGCTGCTGAACCCGCCGAAGGGCGAGGAAGCCTTCCTGGTCGACCTCCTCACCCAGCGCGTGCCGGCGGGCGTCGACGACGCCGCCAAGGTCAAGGCCGCCTTCCTGGCGAAAGTCAGTACCGGCGAGACGGCGTGCGCACTGCTTTCCCGCGAGAAGGCCACGGAACTCCTCGGCACCATGCTTGGCGGCTACAACGTCAAGCCGCTGATCGACCTGCTCGACGACGCCGCGGTCGGCGCCGTCGCCGCCAGGGGCCTGAAGGGCACGCTGCTGATGTTCGACTACTTCCACGACGTCGCCGAGAAGGCGAAGAAGGGCAACGCCAACGCCAAGTCGGTGATGCAGTCGTGGGCCGACGCCGAGTGGTTCACGCAGCGCCCCGAAGTGGCGAAGAAGATTTCCGTCAC
>CAJPFL010000268.1 GCA_905339315.1 Rhodocyclaceae bacterium | reverse complement strand
GCACAAACTGATGATTCTGGCTGCGATCGGCTTCGGGATTCCGATGCAGTTTGACAAAGCCTACACCGAAGGTATCACCAAACTCACCGGCGACGATATTCGCTACGCCGAACAACTGGGTTACCGCGTCAAGCTGCTGGGCATTACCAAGCGCACCGATGCCGGCATCGAGCTGCGTGTGCATCCGACCCTGATCCCGGAAAAACGCCTGATCGCCAACGTCAACGGCGCCATGAACGCCGTGCTGGTGAAGGGTGACGCCGTGGGCCCCACCCTGTATTACGGCAAGGGCGCAGGTGCTGAGCCAACGGCCTCTGCCGTGGTGGCTGATCTGGTCGACGTGACCCGCATGGCGACGGCCGACCCACATCAACGCGTGCCGCACCTGGCGTTCCAGCCGGACCGTCTGTCCGACCTGCCCATCCTGCCGATGGACGAAGTGCGCACCGCCTACTACCTGCGGCTGCGCGCCAAGGACCAGCCGGGCGTGCTGGCCGACATCACCCGCATTCTGGGTGATCTGTCCATTTCCATCGACGCCTTCCTGCAGAAGGAGCCGGCGGAAGGCGAGCAGGAAGTGGACATTATCATGCTCACCCACATCACCGTGGAAAAGAACATCAATCAGGCGATTGCGAAGATTGAGGCACTGCCGGCGATTTCCGGCAGCATCACCCGCATCCGTCTCGAAGAATTGAATGGCTGAACTGAACGACTAACGACATGAAATATATTTCTACCCGCGGTAATTCGCCCGCACAGACCTTCAGCGAAATCCTGCTTGGCGGGCTGGCGCCGGATGGTGGCTTGTACCTGCCGGAGAGCTATCCTCAGTTCAGCGAGACCGATCTGGCCGCCATGCGCGCGATGAACTATCGCGAACTGGCGTTTACCATCCTGTCGCGCTTTGCCGACGACATCCCTGCCGCCGATCTGCGCGACATCGTCAACCGTACCTACACGGCAGAGGTCTACAAGCACGTCCGTACTGGTGACCATGCCCAAAACGCGGACGACATTACGCCGACGGTGAAGCTGGAAGACAACCTGTTCCTGTTGTCGCTTTCGAATGGCCCGACGCTGGCGTTCAAGGACATGGCGATGCAACTGCTCGGCAACCTGTTCGAGTACGTGCTTGAGAAACGCGGCGAGACGATCAACATCCTCGGCGCCACTTCGGGCGACACCGGCTCGGCGGCCGAGTACGCGATGCGCGGCAAGCACGGGGTCAAGGTCTTCATGCTGTCGCCGCACGGCCTGATGAGCGAGTTCCAGCGGGCGCAGATGTACTCGCTGCCCGACGCCAACATCTTCAACATCGCCATCCGCGGCATGTTCGACGACTGCCAGGACATCGTCAAGGCGGTCTCCAACGACGCCGCCTTCAAGGCGCAGTACCGGATCGGCGCGGTGAACTCGATCAACTGGGCGCGCGTCGCGGCGCAGATCGTGTACTACTTCAAGGGCTACTTCGAGGCGACGCGCACGAACGACGAGTCCGTCGCCTTCGCCGTGCCTTCGGGCAACTTCGGCAACATCTGCGCCGGCCACGTCGCGCGCATGATGGGCCTGCCGGTCGCGAAACTGGTGCTGGCCACCAACGAGAACGACGTCCTCGACGAATTCTTCCGCAGCGGCGTCTATCGGCCGCGCGCGACGGCCGAGACGCGCGTCACCTCGAGCCCGTCGATGGACATCTCCAAGGCTTCCAACTTCGAGCGCTTCGCCTTCGACCTGGCCGGGCGCGACGCCTCCGTCGTGCGCGCGTGGTGGGGGAAGGTCGATGCGGGCGGCAGCTTCGACCTGCGCGGCACGCCCTATATGGCGCGCCTGCCGGAATTCCGTTTCGCCTCGGGCACCAGCAGCCATGCCGACCGCCTGGCGACGATCCGCGCCACCTGGGAGAAATACGGCGTGATGATCGACCCGCACACCGCCGACGGCCTGAAGGTGGCGCTGACGCGGCGCGAATCAGGGGTGCCGATGGTGGTGCTGGAGACGGCGCAGCCGGTGAAGTTCGCCGAGACCATCCGCGAGGCGCTGGGACGGGAACCGGATCGCCCGCGCGAACTGGAGGGCATCGAGGCCCTGCCGCAGCGCGTGGAGGTGATGGAAGCGGAGGCCGGGGCGGTGAAGGCGTTTATCGCCGCCCGGGCGTGAAATGCGTCAGAGGTAGATGACGGCCGGGAAGACCGTCACGGCCAGGACCAGGATCAGCCATTCCAGGTTGTGGCGCGCCAGGAAACCCGTGAAATGCAGGATCAGCACGGTGATGGCGACGACGTAGTAGAGGATGAACAGCATCTGGAAGCTCCCGACCTTTCTTGTTGGCTGGGGCGAATAGGCCCCTGGCATTGCGGCTTTTATACCCGTTTCGCCCAGGCAAGGCAAGGCGCTATTTTTCCACGTGGCGCAGCGACAGGTCGACAGCCCGCACGTCCTTGGTCAGGCTGCCGATGGAGATGCGGTCCACCCCGGTTTCCGCGATCGCCCGCACCTTCGACAGATCCACCCCGCCCGAGGCCTCCAGCAGCGCCCGGCCCGCCGTCAGCGAAACCGCCCTGCGCATCTGCGCCAGGTCCATGTTGTCGAGCAGGATCATCTTCGCGCCGGCGGCGAGCGCCTCCCCGAGCTGCTCCAGGGTTTCCACCTCGATCTGGATGAAGACGCCGGCCGGCGCCAGGGCCTGCGCCTGCGCCAGCACCGCCGCCACGCCGCCGGCGGCCATGATGTGGTTCTCCTTGATGAGGATGCCGTCGTAGAGGCCGAGGCGGTGGTTGACGCCGCCGCCGCAGCGCACGGCATATTTCTGCGCCAGGCGCAGGCCGGGCAGGGTCTTGCGCGTGTCGACGATCATCGCCTGCGTGCCGGCAATCGCATCCACGTACTTTCGCGTGACGGTGGCGGTGCCGGAGAGCAGTTGCAGGAAATTCAGCGCCGGTCGTTCGGCGGTGAGCAGGGCGCGCGTGTCGGCCTCGATTTCGCACAGCGTCTGGCCGGCCTCGATGAGGTCGCCGTCGCGGGCGTGCCAGCGGATGCGGGCCCTGGCGTCCAGGCGGTGGAAGCAGGCGTCGAACCAGGCGCTGCCGCAGAGGACGGCCGCCTCGCGGCTGACGACGATGCCGCGCGCCGGGTGGCCGGCGGGCGTGAGCAGGGCGGTCAGGTCGCCGCTGCCGATGTCCTCGCTCAAGGCGGCGTCCACATTGCGCGCGATTGCCTGCGCGAGTTGTTCGTTCATGTCCATGGCAGATTTTAACCGGCCTTACCCGCGCGCAGCCGCCGGCCGACGCTCCCCCAATGCCAGCCACAGGCCGCTGGCAGCGATGACGGCCATGCCGGCGGCCGTCATGGCATCGGGAATGTGCCCGAACACCAGCCAGCCGAGCAGGCCTGCCCAGATCAGCTGCGTGTAGCCGAAGGGCGTCAGCGTCGAGGCCGGCGCCAGGCGGAAGGCGCGGATCAGGATGAAATGGCCGACGCCGCCGTAGAAGCCAAGCGAGGCGATCATCAGCCACTGCAGTGGGCCGGGCGAGAACTCGAACCAGAACCAGGGCAGCGCCAGGCTCATCACGGCGGTGCCGACCAGTGCCGTGTAGAAGAGCAGCGTCAGGGGATGCTCGGCGTGGCTCAGGCGCCGCGTCAGGAGCTGGTAGATGGCGTAGCAGGCGGCGCCGGAGAGCGCCCAGAGGATGCCTGCCAGGTTGAGCGCGCCGCCCGGGCGCGCGATCAGGAGCACGCCGGCGAAGCCGACGATCACCGCGGCCCAGCGGCCGGCGCCGATGCGCTCGCCCAGGAAGGGACCGGCCAGCAGCGTCACCAGCAGCGGGGACAGGAACAGCACCGCCGTCGCCTCCGCGAGCGGCATGCTGCGGAAGGCCATCATGGCGAAGCCGGTGGTGCCCACCAGCGCCAGGGCGCGCACCACCTGCAGGGCGAGGTTGTCGGTCCGCACCAGTTGCAGGCGCATCGAGGGCGCGACGAA
>CAJPFL010000267.1 GCA_905339315.1 Rhodocyclaceae bacterium | reverse complement strand
GCGCCTGGGCGCCAGCAGGTAGCCGAGCAGCTGGCTGCCCTCGTCCTGCACCTCGATGCTGCCGTCGACATACAGCGGATGCTTCTGCAGCGCCGGCTTGGCCTTCAGGCGGATGCACAGCGGCGACAGCCGTCCCGCCTCGGCGGCGATGCCCTCCCCGCTGAAGCGTGCCAGCACCGCCTCGCGCCCGGCCTTGAGCGGGTTGACGCGCAGGTCGAGCGGCGCGGCCTGGTTGAGTCCCTGCGCCAGCGCCAGCAGCTCGGGCGGCGTCATCTGCGCCAGCAGGCGCTCGGTCAGCCAGTCGGGCATGTCCGCCTGCTCGGCGGGGCTGAGATCGCCCGTCTGCCGGCTCTTCAGCTCGGCCACCCACTTCAGTTCCTTCTCGCCGACGGCACCTTCGAGTTGCCGCTGGCTGACGCCCGACAGGCGCGTCAGCGCCGCCAGCACCAGGCGGCGCGAATTCGCCTCCTTGCCGAGCAGGTGCTCCAGCAGGCGCCGGCGCCGCAGCACGGCATAGGCGGTCTCGGCGATGAAGCCGCGCTCGCTCTGGCCAAGCAGTTTGTTGTCGCGGAAGAATGTCGACAGCACGGCATCGGCCGGATGCTCGAACTTCAGCAGCAGGTTGAGCGCGGTTGTCGTCGCGTCGATGAGTTTCGCCGTAATGCGCATGCTGACTTTCTGTGTTAATCCGTTGCAGGGAAGGCACTGTCGATATCGATGTCCACCGCGTTCTGCTCGTACACGTCACCCTTGCGATCCGTGAAGCGGATGCGCAGCGGCAGGTTGTGGTGATCCGGAGCCAGCCACAGTTCCATGGCCTGCTCGCCCGGCAGGGCCGGCGTCTTCAGGTGCCATGTGCGCAGGGCCCCGAAACGCGTCTCGATGTTCTCTTCGCCGACCGCCTCGTAGGCATAGCGTCCAAAGCGCTTGCCAGTGGCGATCATCAGCTCGACCCGGGACGCTGCGCCGACCAGTCCGATCTGGTAGATCTGCGACAGGATATCCTGCGCGCCGGCGGCCAGCGCCGCCTCGCGCCGCATCCTTTCACCCGAGTAAAGCGTCAGCTTCATGCCTTCCCAGTCGAAGCGCGCGCGTTCGGCCGTCCTGCCGCTGCGCTCGACACGAAACTCCTGCGGCACGATGCCGTCCGCCCCCAGCAGCCCTTCGCTCGTCTGCACGACCCTCACGGGACGAAACAGCGCGGCCAGGCCGACCGTTTCGGTCACCGTCTGCAGGGCATAGGTGCCGCCGTCATGCCGCCAGCGGTGTGTCGACTGGCCGACGAGCGTGGCCTGCTCGCCTTCGCCGCGCGTGACCTCGAAGCGGATGCGGCCCTGGCGCGGCCAGCCCAGCCCGATCTTCGCCGGCTCGGCCGCCACCGTTGCGGCCGGGGGCGCCGGTGCGTCCGGCATGGCCATCCCGGCCGAGGCTGCGGCAGCCTCGACTTGCGGCGTCGGCGGCTCGGCCGGCGCCGGTCTGAGCCGGCGCTTGCGCGGCTGCGGCTCGGCCGGGAGCGGCGCCGGAACGGGTTCGACCGACGCCAGCGGCTGCGGCGCAAGACGCGCCTCCAGCAATCCATCCGCTTCCGCTTCGTCCAGGGAAGGCAGGGGCCAGCCGGGGCTGCCGCCCACCAGGACATGCACGAGCAGCGAGAGGCCCAGCGCGGCAAGCAGGCGGCGGTCGCTCATTTCCCGTCGGCATCGGGCTCCGGCACCAGCAGCGCAGCGGCAGGGTGCCGCTCCCCGGCAAGCCGCACGCGGCCGTCGGCCCCCAGGCTCAGGCGCCCCTCGAGGAACCAGCGCACCGCCTGCGGATAGGCGACGTGCTCCTGCGCCAGCACGCGCGCGGCCAGCGCATCCTCGCTGTCGTCGGCATGCACCGGCACGGCGGCCTGGATGACGACGGGGCCGTTGTCCAGCGCCGGCGTGACGAAGTGCACCGTGCAGCCATGCACGCGGCAGCCGGCCGCCAGTGCCCGCCGGTGCGTATCCAGGCCGGGGAAGGCCGGCAGCAGCGAGGGATGGATGTTCATCAGGCGCCCCGCGTAGCGGCGCACGAAAGCCTCGCCGAGGATGCGCATGAAGCCGGCCAGCACCACCAGGTCCGGCCGGTGGCGGTCGATCTCGGCGGCCAGCGCGGCATCGAACAGCTCGCGCGAGGCGTGTTCGGCATGGGCCACCACGGCGGTGGGAATCCCGTGGGCACGGGCCGTCTCCAGCCCCCTGGCGTCGGCCTTGTTGCTGATCACCGCGGCGATGCGGCAGGGCAGCTGCGCGGCCAGCATGGCCTCCATGTTGCTGCCGCGGCCGGAGATGAGGATGACAATGGACTTCATCAGAATTTAACCGGTAAAAAAATCGCGGTGGCGAGGTTCTGGAACACCTTGGCGACGATGCGGTTGGTCTTGTCGGCGATGATCTTCGAGAGCAGGTCGAGGCTGCCGATGATCTTGCCGAACTCGCGCTCGAAGGAGAGGTTTTTCACCGGTCCGGCGCCTTCGTTGGAGAGGAGCACCGGCTCGCCGCCGGGCGCCTGGGCGTTGGACAGCTTCCAGACGGCGATCTCGACGTTGCGCGCGGCGTTGAATAGCGCCTGCGGATCGAGGTCGTCGAGCAGGAACAGCTCGGTCTTGTCGTTGAAGGCCGTCTGCACCATGCCGCCGAGGCCGGCGACGAAGGCCAGCACGCGGTCGCCGGCGAAATCCTCGCGGAAGGCGAGATGAATGGCATCGGTGCCGCGCCTGTTCTCCAGCTCGGCGAAATGCCAGCCGTGATTGGCCTCGAAGATGCGTGCCACCGCCGCCTCCAGGCTGGCCTGTCCGCCCTTGCGCCACTCGCGCGGATTGCGCCGGTAGAGTTTTTCCGTCAGCAGCTTCAGGCTGGCGAACACCTCGCGCTGGTGCGCCTCGGCGACGCGGTCGATGTCGGACTTGGCGATCTGGTTCGGATCGAAACCGGAAACGGGCTTGCGCGGCGTCGTCCCCGTGGCCAGACAGGCAGACAACAAGGGCAGGAAAATCAACGGGATAAGCCGGGAAATCATG
>CAJPFL010000266.1 GCA_905339315.1 Rhodocyclaceae bacterium | reverse complement strand
CGAAGAAGTCATCCGCATCCGCACCGGCGAGACCGGCGTGGACGCGCTCTAGGAGAATGCCATCATGAAACGATTCCTCTCGATCCTGCTGACAGCCTGCTGCCTTGGCCTGGGCGGCGGCGCCCTGGCCGAGGAAAAGGCGGCAACGCCGGCGGTATCCGCACCGGCGGCGGTGGCAGCCGCTGCCGCCGCAGCGGCTCCGGCCGAAGCGGCGCCGGTCGCCGCCCCTGTGCCCAACAAGGGCGACACCGCCTGGCTGATCGTCGCCACCGCCTTCGTCATCCTGATGTCGATCCCCGGCCTGGCGATGTTCTACGGCGGCCTGGTGCGGGCGAAGAACATGCTCTCGGTGCTGATGCAGGTCTTCGCCGTCTTCTCGCTCATCAGCATCCTGTGGGTAGTCTACGGCTACAGCCTGGCCTTCAACGAGGGCGGCGCCTTCTTCGGCAACCTCGACAAGCTGTTCCTGAAAGGGGTGACGCCGGATTCCATCGCCGCCACCTTCAGCAAGGGCGTCGTCATGCCCGAGCTGATCTACGTCGCCTTCCAGGGCGCCTTCGCGGCGATCACCTGCGGCCTGATCGTCGGCGCTTTCGCCGAGCGCATCCGCTTCGCCGCGGTGCTGGCCTTCATGGCGCTGTGGTTCACCTTCAGCTACGTGCCGATCGCCCACATGGTGTGGTTCTGGACCGGCCCCGACGCCATCACCGATGCCGCGACGCTGGCGACGGAGACGGCCAAGGCCGGCTGGCTGTTCCAGAAGGGCGCGCTCGACTTCGCCGGCGGCACGGTGGTGCACATCAACGCCGCGGTGGCCGGCCTGGTCGGCGCCTACCTGGTCGGCAAGCGCGTCGGCTACGGCAAGGAATCGATGGCGCCGCATTCGCTCACCACCACCATGATCGGCGCCTCGCTGCTGTGGTTCGGCTGGTTCGGCTTCAACGCCGGCTCGGCGCTGGAAGCCAACGGCACGGCGGCATTGGCCTTCGTCAATACCTGGCTGGCGACGGCGGCGGCGACGCTGTCCTGGATGCTGGTCGAGTGGATGATGAAGGGCAAGCCCTCCATGCTGGGCGCCGCCTCCGGCGCGGTGGCCGGCCTGGTGGCGATCACGCCGGCCTGCGGCTTCGTCGGTGTCGGCGGGGCGCTGGTGATCGGCCTGGCGGCCGGCATCCTGTGCCTGTGGGGCGTGAATGGCCTGAAGCACCTGCTCGGCGCCGACGACTCCCTCGACGTCTTCGGCGTGCATGGCGTCGGCGGCATCCTCGGCGCCGTGCTGACCGGCGTCTTCGCCGCGCCCAGCCTGGGCGGCTCGGGCATCTTCGATTACGTCGCCAACAAGGCGTCCGCCGAGTATTCGATCCTGGACCAGGTCATCATTCAGGCCACGGCGGTGGGCACGACGGTGGTCTGGTCTGCGGTCGTGGCCTTCGTCGCCTTCAAGCTCGTCGATATCGTGATCGGCCTGCGCGTGCCGGAAGAGGAAGAGCGCGAGGGCCTGGACATCACCTCGCACGGCGAGAGCGCCTACCACTACTGACCTTCGCCCTCCCTCGGAGGTCGGTTGCGGGCGCCCCGGTTCTGCCGGGGCGCCCGTTTTCTTTCAGGCAGCGCGCGCATTCATATGCTATCGTAATTGCACGATACGGGCTGCGCATGGCTCACCAGCCCTCCTCGACTTGGATTCTGCGGTTGGCCGACGGGTTGCCCGGCCGCCGCACCCTTCCAGGCAACCCTGATCCGGAGGAGGTAGCCATGAAGTTTGCCAACGCACTAGCCATCATTTTCTCCAGCCTGTTGTTGCAAGTCGCCTTGTTGCCTAACGCCGTGGCGGCGGAACAGGGCGCGCCGGCCAAGGCGCCCGAGGCCGCCTACGACTGCAAGGCAAGCAAGTCGAACGTGCCGACCTGCAAGCGCCAGGTCAGCCAGGACGCTAGGATGCAGTGCAGGTGGCGCTGCAAGCTGGAGTGCTCGGGCAGGCAGTGCATCGAGATATGCCGGGGCAGCGGCCAGGAATGCAACGGCAAGACGCCGCCGGGCTGGTAAGGGCGTGACGGCGGGCGGGGCGCCTGCCCCGCCTTCCTGTCAGCGGAATACCACCGTGCGGTTGCCGTTGAGCAGCACGCGGTCCTCGACGTGGTAGCGCAGTCCGCGCGCCAGCACCGCCTTCTCGATGTCCTTGCCGTAGCGCACCAGGTCCTCGACCGTGTCGCCGTGGTCGATGCGCACGGTGTCCTGTTCGATGATCGGGCCGGCGTCGAGCTCGGCGGTGACGAAGTGGCAGGTGGCGCCGATCAGCTTGACGCCGCGGCGGTAGGCCTGGTGGTAGGGCTTGGCGCCGACGAAGGACGGCAGGAAGGAATGGTGGATGTTGATGATGCGGCCGGGGTATTTCTCGCACAGCTCCGGCGGCAGGATCTGCATGTAGCGCGCCAGCACCATGATGTCGCCGCGTGACTGCTCGAACAGGCGCAGGATCTCGGCGTTGGCCTCGCGCTTGTTGTCGGCCGTCACCGCCACGTGGTGGAAGGGGATGCCGTGCCACTCGACGAAGCCGCGGAAGGTTTCGTGGTTGGAAATCACGCAGGGAATCTCGACGTCGAGCTCCTTCGACTGCCAGCGCGCCAGCAGGTCGTAGAGGCAGTGCTCCTGCTGCGAGACGAGGACGACGAGACGCTTCTTCTCGGCGGAGTCCGTGATGCGCCAGTCCATCTTGAATTCGTCGGCGATGGGCTGGAAGCGGCGGCGGAACTCGGCGAGGTCGAAGGGCAGCGAGTCGGCCTTCATCTCGATGCGCATGAAGTAGCGCTGCGTGTCGTCGTCGGCGTGGTGGCTGGTTTCCAGGATCCAGCCCCGGTTGTCGGCGATGAAGCTGGCGACGCGCGCGACGATGCCGACGCGGTCGGGGCAGGCGGCGGTCAGGGTGTAGCGGCGTTGCGCGTGCATGATGCCCGGATTCTAGCGGAGTTCGCCGGCTACTGCCTTTCCAGTGCCTCGTGCAGCGCCAGCCATTTCTCCTCGGCCTCGCCGAGCAGGCGGACCAGGTCGGCCTGGCGGGCGGTGCTCTTCTGCAGGGCGGCCTTGTCGGGGGATTGATAGATTGCCGGGTCGGCCAGGCGCGCGTCGAGGCGGGCTTTCTCCTCGGTGAGCTGCGCCATGCGGCGCTCCAGCTGTTCGATTTCGCGCGACAGGTTGCGGTCGTTGGCGCGGCGCGGCGCGGGCGTCTTCGCCGTCTCCTGGGGACTGACTTTTGCCCCGGCCTTTGCTTCCTGCGGCTGGTCGAGCCACTTGCGGTAGTCGTCGAGGTCGCCGTCGAAGGGCTTGAGGCCGCCGTCGGACACCAGGCAGAGGCTGTCGCAGGTGGTGCGCAGGAGATGCCGGTCGTGCGACACCAGCACCATCGCGCCCTCGTATTCGGACAGCGCCAGCGTCAGGGCGTGGCGCATCTCCAGGTCGAGGTGGTTGGTCGGTTCGTCCAGCAGCAGCAGGTTCGGCTTCTGCCAGATCAGCAGGGCCAGTGCCAGGCGCGACTTCTCGCCGCCGGAGAAGGGGCCGACCTTGGCGGTGGCCATCTCGCCGTGGAAATTGAAGCCGCCGAGGTAGTTGCGGAAATCCTGGTCGCGCGTGCGCGGATCGAGGTGGTTCATGTGCCAGAGCGGGCTTTCGTCCGGGCGCAATTGTTCGAGCTGGTGCTGGGCGAAGTAGCCGATCTTCAGCCCCTTGCCCTCGCGGCGGATGCCCGCCAGCGGCGGCGCCTCGCCGGCGAGCAGGCGGATCAGGGTCGACTTGCCGGCGCCGTTGCGGCCGAGCAGGCCGAGGCGCTCGCCCGGGCGCAGGGTCAAAGTCAGTCCCCGCAGCACGGCGACATCCCCATATCCTGCGGCGGCGTCCTCCAGCATCAGCAGCGGATCGGGGCTGCCGACCGGCTCGAAGAAGCGGAATTCGAAGGGCGTGTCGACGTGCGCCGCCGTCACTTCCTCCATCCGCGCCAGCGCCTTGATGCGGCTCTGCGCCTGGCGCGCCTTGGTGGCCTTGGCGCGGAAGCGGTCGATGTAGCTCTTCAGGTGCGCGATCTCGCGCTGCTGCTTGACGTACATCGCCTGCTGCAGCGCCAGCTGCTCGGCGCGGGCGCGCTCGAAGAAGCTGTAGTTGCCGGTGTACAGTTTCAGGCGGCGGCCCTCGATGTGGGCGATGTGGCCGACCACCGCGTCGAGGAAGTCGCGGTCGTGCGAAATCATCAGCAGCGTGCCGCGGTAGGCGCGC
>CAJPFL010000265.1 GCA_905339315.1 Rhodocyclaceae bacterium | reverse complement strand
CTCGGCTTCCGCGGCGAGGCGCTCGCCTCGATCGCCGCCGTGGCGCGGCTGACTTTGATCAGCCGCCTGCGCGAGGCGCCGCACGCCTGGCGCCTCGGCCCGGGGCTGGATATCGCCCCGGCCGCGCTCGGCGGCGGCACGGCGATCGAGGTCGACGACCTCTATTTCAACACGCCGGCGCGGCGCAAGTTCCTCAAGCGCGAGCACACCGAGTTCGCCCACTGCGAGGAAGCCGTACGCCGCATCGCCCTGGCCCATCCGGGCGTCGCCTTCAGCCTGCAGCACAACGGCCGCACGGCGCTGCACCTCGCCGCCGGCGGCACGGCACGGCGTGTGTCGGACGTCCTCGGCGAGGAGTTCGCCGCCCAATCGCGCGCCGTCGACGCCGCGGCAGGCAGCCTGCGCCTCACGGGCTACGCCGCCCTGCCGGCCTATTCGCGCGCCCGCGCCGATGCCCAGTACTTCTTCGTGAATGGCCGCTTCGTGCGCGACAAGCTGCTCGCGCATGCCGTGCGCGAGGCCTACGCGGACATCCTGCACGGTCAGCGCCACGCCGCCTACGTGCTGTTTCTCGAGATCGATCCGCGCGGCGTCGACGTCAACGTCCATCCGGCCAAGACCGAGGTGCGCTTCCGCGACGGCAGCGCCGTGCACCAGTTCGTCTTCCATGCCCTGCAACGCGCGCTGGCGGCGCCGCTCGCGCACGCCGCCGCCGGCGGCGCATCCGCTCCCGCCGTGCCGGCGGGACTGACTTTGCCCACGGCCGCGCCGCGCCAGCAGGCGCTCGCCGTCGGGCAGCCGGTCGCCGCCTACTACGACTTCGTGCGCCAGTCTCCAGGCGTACCGATGCCCGAGGCGGAGGCCGGCGCGCCGCCGCCGCTCGGCTTCGCCCTCGCCCAGCTGCACGGCGTCTATCTCCTGGCACAGAACGCCGCGGGCCTGATACTGGTGGACATGCACGCCGCCCACGAGCGCATCCTCTACGAGAAGCTGAAGACGGCGCTCGACGAGCGCCCGGCGGTGCAGCCGCTGCTGGTGCCGGTGGTGATCTCGGCCAGCGGCGAGGAGACCGCTGCCGCCGAGGCGCATGCCGAGACGCTGGGCCGCCTCGGCTTCGAGGTCGCCGCGGCCGGACCGCGTGAACTGGTCGTGCGCGCCGTGCCGGCGCTGCTCGCCAACGGCCGCATTCCCGACCTGCTGCGGGCGCTGCTCGCCGACCTGGAGAAATTTGGCGCCAGCCGCGTTGCCGCCGAACAGCGCAACGAACTCCTCGCCACGATGGCCTGCCACGGTGCGGTGCGTGCCAATCGCACACTCAGCCTGCCGGAGATGAACGCCCTGCTGCGGCAGATGGAGGCAACCGAACGCGCCGACCAGTGCAACCACGGCCGGCCAACGTGGACGCACCTGACGATGGACGAGCTCGACCGGCTGTTCCTGCGCGGCCGATGAGCGAACGCAACCGGCTTCCGCCGGCCATCTGCCTGATGGGACCCACGGCGAGCGGCAAGACCGCCGTCTCGCTCGGACTGACTTTGCGTTTCCCCCTGGAGATCGTCAGCGTCGACTCGGCGCAGGTGTTCCGCGACATGGACATCGGCACCGCCAAGCCGGACCGCGCCACGCTGGAAAAATTTCCGCACCACCTGATCGACCTGATTTCCCCCGAGGAAAGCTATTCCGCCGCGCGCTTCCGCAGCGACGCGCTGCGCGTCATGGCGGAAATCACGGCGCGCGGCAGGATCCCGCTGCTCGCCGGCGGCACCATGCTCTATTTCAAGGCGCTGCGCGACGGCCTCTCCGACCTGCCGCAGGCCGATGCCGAACTGCGTCGCGCCATCGACGAAGAGGCACAACGCCGCGGCTGGCCGGCGCTGCACGCCGATCTGGCGGCGCTCGATCCCGCCGCCGCCGCGCGCCTGAAGCCGACCGATGCGCAGCGCATCCAGCGCGCGCTGGAGGTGGTGCGCCTCACCGGTGCGCCGCTGGCCGAGAGCATGGCGCGCAGAACCGGAGCCGCCGTGCCCTACCGCCTGATCCAGCTCGCCCTGCAGCCGTCAGACCGCGCCGTGCTGCACGCGCGCATCGCACGGCGCTTCGACGCCATGCTGGAAGCCGGGTTGATCGATGAAGTCAGCGCCTTGCGCCGCAAGTACCGCCTGCATGCCGGCCTGCCCTCGATGCGCTGCGTCGGCTACCGCCAGGTGTGGGACTACCTCGAAGGCCGTTCGGACCGCGCGGCCCTGCGCGAGAAGGGCATCGCCGCCACGCGCCAGCTGGCCAAGCGGCAGCTGACCTGGCTGCGCGCCTGGGAGGATGTCGCGCCGCTGGACTGCCTCGCCGGCGATCCTGTCGGCCAGGCGGCGGGGATACTGGAAGCTGCGCTGTCCTGAGGTCAGCGTCCCAGGCTCGCGACCGCGGCGGCGCTGCCCCATAGCCGCGGCAACAGCGCCTGCAGCTGCGCCGGCTCGCCGCTGCTGAAGAAGCGTTCCGTTCCCTGCGGCGGCGCGGTCGGAAGACGCAGCGCCAGTGAGGACTCATGCCCGCTTGCGGACGTGATGCCGGAACTGAAGTCAGCCTCCGCCAGACGGCGGACAAGCTGTCGCGCCACGGCGGCGCCCGTCTCGATGACCGCAACCTCCCCGCCGACCAGTTCGCGCAGCAGCGGCTGCAGAAAGGGGAAGTGCGTGCAGCCAAGCACCAGGGTATCCGCTCCCGCATCGAGCAGCGGTGCGATGAAGCCTTCGAGCAGGCGGCGGGTGAGCGGCCCCGCCAGGTCGCCCAACTCGACCTGCTCGACCAGTCCCGGGCAGGGCTGCACGATGACGCGGGCCTGCGAACCGAAGCGCTGCACGAGTTCCGCGAACTTCCCGCTTTCGAGGGTGCCGCTGGTGGCGAGCACGCCGATGACGCCGGAGCGCGTCGCCTCGGCCGCCGGCTTCACCGCCGGTTCCATGCCGACGATGGGAAGATCGAAGCGCTGCCGCAAGGCGGCAATTGCGGCGGCCGTGGCGGTGTTGCAGGCAACGACCAGGGCCTTGGCATCCCGTGCAACCAGGAATTCGGCTATCGCCACGGCGCGCGCTTCGATGAATTGCACGGACTTGTCGCCATACGGTGCATGGGCGGAGTCGGCGACGTAGAGCAGGTCCTCGCCCGGCAGCATCGCCCGGACATGGCGCAGCACGGACAGGCCGCCGACGCCTGAATCGAAGACGCCGATCGGGCGCTGACGGCGTGCCAAGGACTAGTCTCCCGCCGCCATCGGCGCCGCGGCAACCGGACGTTCGCGGGCGAGCAGGCTATACACGGTCGGCACGACGAACAGCGTCAGCAGCGTGCCCAGCAGCAGGCCGCCGACGATGACGCTGCCGATCTGCTGGCGCGATTCCGCGCCGGCGCCGCTGGCGAACGCCAGCGGAATCGCGCCCAGCACCATCGCGCCGGTGGTCATCAGGATCGGCCGCAAGCGCAGGCTGGTCGCTTCGATCAACGCTTCACGCACCGCCCTGCCCTGATCGCGCAGCTGGTTGGTGAACTCGACGATGAGGATGCCGTGCTTGGTGATGAGCCCCACCAGGGTCACCAGGCCGATCTGGCTGTAGACGTTGAGCGTGCCGCCGGGCAGGAGGTAGAGCGCCAGCAGCGCGCCGGTCATCGACAGCGGCACGGTGAGCATGATGACGAGGGGATCGCGGAAGCTCTCGAACTGGGCCGCCAGCACGAGGTAGATGAAGGCCAGCGCCAGCAGGAAGGTCAGCGCCAGGCTCGCCGTCGACGTGCGGAATTCGCGCGACTGGCCGGCGTAGTCGGTGGCGTAGCCTGCCGGCAGGAGGCTGCGCGCCGTGTTGTCGAGGAAGGCCAGCGCCTCGCCCATGGTGTAGCCGGGCGCCAGGTTCGCCGAGATGGTCACGGCGCGGCGCTGGGCGAAGTGGTTCAGCTCGCGCGGGCTCACTGTCTCGTCCACCCTGACCAGGTTGGCGAGCGGGATCATGCGGTCGTCGCGGCCGCGCACGTAGATCTGGCTGATGTCGCCCGGCGTCGCGCGCTCCTGGTCGGTGGTCTGCACGATCACGTCGTACTGCTCGGCGTCGCGCTTGAAGCGCGTCACCTGGCGGCCGCCGAGCATCGTCTCCAGGGTGCGGCCGATGGTCTCGATCTGCACGCCGGTGTCGGCGGCCTTGTCGCGGTCGACCCGCACCGACAGCTCCGGCTTGTTGAGCTTGAGGTCGGTGTCGACGTTCACGAAACCCGGGTTCTTCGCCATCTCGCCGAGGATCTGCTCGGTGACGCCCTGCAGCTCGGGGTAGGAGGCGGAGGTGACGACGACGAAGTTGACCGGCCGCTCGCGCGGGCTCTGGCCGAGCGAGGGCGGCGTCACCGGAAAGGCCAGCACGCCGGGTATCGAGAAGAACTGCGGCTGCAGCTCCTTGGCGATGGCGGTCGAGTGCTTCGCCCGCGCGTTCCAGTCGCTCAGGCCGACGAAGGAGATGCCCTGCGACACCACCGGGTTGCCGGCGACGACGAAGAAGCGCTCGACGTCCGGCGTCTTCGCGTAGAGGCCCTCGAGCTGGCGCGCGTACCGGCTCATGTAGTCGAGCGTTGCGCCCTCCGGGCCGAGGAAGACCCCGAGGATCACGCCGCGATCCTCCACCGGCGCCAGCTCGGATTTCAGCACCTTCAGCAGCAGCGCGCTCGAGGCGGCCACCAGCACGAACACCAGCATGACCATCCAGCGCCGCTGCAGCGTCGCCGAGAGCAGGCGGCGATAGCCGGCGGTGAGGCCATTGAAGAAGTTTTCGAACCAGAGGTAGGTCTTGCCGTGGCGCGTCTCGTGGCGCAGCAGCACCGAGCACATCATCGGCGACAGCGTCAGGGCGACGAAGCCCGACACCAGCACGGCGCCGGCGAGCGTCAGGGCGAACTCGATGAAGAGCTTGCCGGTGCGGCCGGTCATGAAGGCCACCGGCGCATACACCGCCGCCAGCGTCAGCGTCATCGCCACCACGGCAAAGGCGATCTCCTTCGAGCCTTGCAGCGCTGCCTGCAGGCGCGGCATGCCGTCCTCGATGTGGCGATAAATGTTCTCCAGCACCACGATCGAGTCGTCCACCACCAGGCCGATCGCCAGTACGATGGCGAGCAGCGTCAGGGTGTTGATGGTGAAGCCCATCGCCAGCATCAGGGCGAAGGCGCCGATCAGCGACACCGGGATGGTGACCAGCGGGATCAGCGTCGCCCGCGGCGAGCGCAGGAAGAGGAAGATGATCAGCGCCACCAGCAGGATGGCCTCGCCGATGGTGGTGAACACCGCCTCGATGGAACGGTCGATGAATACCGAAGAGTCGTAGGCGACGTTCACCGCCATGCCCTCGGGCAGCTGGGCGATCAGCCGCGGCAGCTCGGCGCGCAGCGCCTTCGACAGGTCGAGCGGGTTGGCGGTGGCCTGCTTGATGACGCCGAGCGCCACGGCGTTCTTGCCGTTGAAGCGCACCGCCGAGCGCTCCTGCGCGGCGCCGATTTCGACGCTGCCGAGGTCGCGGATGCGCACCGGGTAGCCCTTCACCAGGCGCACGACGATGTCGGCGAACTCCTCTGGCTTGCCGAGATCGGTGCGCGACACCACCGAGAATTCGCGCTCGCGGCTCTCGATGCGCCCGGCCGGCACCTCGACGTTCTGCCGGCGCAGCGCATCCTCGACGTCCGGCGGCGTCAAATTGTAGGCGGCCAGACGGCCCGGATCGAGCCAGATGCGCATGGCGAACTTGCGCTCGCCGAAGACGCGCACGTCGGCCGCGCCGGGCAGGGTCTGCAGGCGCGGCTTGACGATGCGGCTGGCGACATCGGTGACCTCCAGCGGCGAGTGGCGGTCGCTGTTGAAGGCCAGCCAGATGATCGGGTTGGCGTCGGCCTCGACCTTGGCAATGACCGGCTCGTCGATGGCCTGCGGCAGCTTGTTGCGTACGCGCGCCACGCGGTCGCGCACGTCGGCGGCGGCGGAATCGGGGTTCCTCTCCAGCTTGAAGCGCACCGTGATCTGGCTGTTCTCGGCGCGGGAGATGGAGGACAGCACGTCCACCCCCTCGATGCCGGCGAGAGAATCCTCCAGCGGCTTGGTGATCTGCGACTCGATGATTTCCGCCGAGGCGCCGCGATAGGTGGTGTCGACCGTCACCACCGGCTCGTCGATCTTCGGGTACTCGCGCACCGGCAGGCGCGAGTAGGACACCGCGCCCAGCAGCATCACCACCAGGCTCAGGACCGTCGCGAAGACCGGACGGCGGATGCAGATCTCGGGCAGCTTCATTTGGAGGCGGGCTTGGCTTCGGCCGGGGCGGCGGCGCCCTGACCGGCACGCACAGGCACACCGTCGCGCAGCTTGAGCTGGCCGGCGCTAACCACCTCGTCGCCGGCCTTCAGGCCTTCCGTGATCTCCACCGTGGCGCCGCGGCGCTGGCCGACCTTGACCATGACGCGCTGCGCCTTGCCCTCGACCACCCGGAAGACGAAGTTGTCGTCGCCGGCGGGCACCAGCGCCTCTTCAGGCACGGCCAGGCCCTGCCGCTCGCCGCCGAAGGCCAGGCGCACGCGCACGAACATGCCCGGGCGCAGCTTGAGGTCCGGATTCTCCAGGCGCGCGCGCAGCGAGATGGCGCGACCGGAGGCATCGAGCAGGGGGTCGACGGCATCCAGCGTGCCCTTGAACGTCTGGCCCGGCATGGCATCGGTCGACACCTCGACGGACTGCCCCTTGCGCAAACGCGAGAGATAGCTTTCCGGCAGGCGGAAATCCGCCTTCAGCGCGCCGATGTCCTCGATGTTGACGAGCTCCTGGCCTTCCTTGACGTAATCGCCGATGCTGACGTTGCGGATGCCGACGATGCCGGCGAAGGGGGCGCGGATCTGCGTCTTCTGCAGCCTGGCCTGGGCCAGGGCCACGGCCGCCTCCAGCACCTTGAGGTTTGCAGCGGCTTCGTCACGGGCGCGCGCCGAGACGAACTTTTTCTCGTAGAGCTCCTCGGTGCGCCTGTGGTTGGCCTGCGAGAGGGCGAGATTGGCCTCGGCCTGGCGCAGTTCCGCGGCCTGGGTCGACGCATCCAGGGCCACCAGCACGGCCCCCTTGGCCGCAGGCATGCCTTCACGCAGATGGATGGCGGCGATGCGGCCGGCGATTTCCGGACGCAGCACCACCGATTCGTTGGACTTCAGGGAGCCGACCGCAGCCACATCGTCGACAAACACGGATGTCGCGACCCTGACGGTTTCCACGCCGATGGCGAAGCCGCCGGGAGGGCCGCCCCCCTTGCCCGGGGCAGGCGCACCGGCCGGCGCCTGGGGCGCTGGCGGAGCGGCCTGATTGACGTAGTAGGCATAGCCGCCGAGCGCCAGCAGCCCGGCGGCGGCGAAGATCGCCACGAGATGTTTTTTTGCGGCTGCCATTGGGGATGAAACCTCTTTTCAATTATCCGGCTCCTGTTCCGGCTGAATCCCGGAGCAGAAGTCGGTACGCACCGCTCAGATCACGATCGTTTGCAGCTGGTCTGGTTCGCGCCGGCTGATCCTGCCGATGCTCCAGGCCGTCTCGCCGGCCGCGCGCAGCAGCTGCAGCGCCTGGGCCTCGTGTGTCGGGGCAACGACGACGACCATGCCGATGCCGCAATTGAAGACGCGGTGCATCTCGGCATCCGCCACCTGGCCTTCCTGCTGCAGCCAGTCGAACAGTTTCGGCCGCATCCAGGCGCTGCTGTCGAGTGTCGCCAGCAGCGATTCGCCGAGGATGCGCGGCACGTTGTCGAGCAGACCGCCGCCGGTGATGTGCGCCAGGCCCTTCACCGGCAGGGCCTCGATGAGCGCCAGCAGCGGCTTGACATAGATGCGCGTCGGCGCCATCACCGCCTCGGCCAGGCTGCGTCCGTCGAAATCCGCATTCATGTCGGGCTGCGCCCGCTCGAGGATCTTGCGCACCAGGGAATAGCCGTTGGAATGCGCGCCGCTGGAGGCCAGGCCGATCACCACATCGCCCGGCGCGATGCTGCGGCCGTCGATGATCTTCGATTTCTCGACAGCGCCGACGGCGAAGCCGGCGAGGTCATATTCGCCGTCCGGATACATGCCCGGCATCTCTGCCGTCTCGCCGCCGATCAGGGCGCAGCCGGCCAGCTCGCAGCCTTTGGCGATGCCCTGGATGACGCTCGCGGCGATCTCCACATCGAGGCGGCCGCAGGCAAAGTAGTCGAGGAAGAACAACGGTTCGGCGCCCTGCACCAGGATGTCGTTGACGCTCATCGCCACCAGGTCGATGCCGACGCTGTCGTGGCGGTTGAGCTGGAACGCCAGCTTCAGCTTGGTGCCGACGCCGTCGGTGCCGGAAACCAGCACCGGCTCCTTGAATTTCCCGGAAATCTCGAACAGGGCGCCGAAGCCGCCGATGCCGGCCATCACTTCCGGACGCATCGTGCGCCTGGCGAAGGGCTTGATGCGTTCAACGAGGGAATCGCCGGCATCGATATCGACGCCGGCATCGCGGTAGGTAAGGGAGTTCAAGGGGATATCCGCTTCGTGATAAAGTTGCGCATCGCGCAGTAAAGGACGGATTTTATCGTATCCGCCCCCATCATTCACCACGAACATGCCCCAGCAGCTGACGCTCGACATCCGCCCCGAGCAGAACCCCACCCTGGAGAATTTCATCGCCGGCGCCAACGTCGAGCTGGTGGCGCGCCTGCGCGCCCTGGCGCAGCCGAAAGCCTACGAAGCGGTCTATCTGTGGGGGCCGCCGGGCTGCGGCCGCAGCCACCTGCTGCGGGCGACCCGGGCCGCCGCCGACGCGGCCGGCCGCCGCGTCGTCCTGGTCGCCGGCGAGGAAGCCGGTGCCGAGCTGCCCTGCCCGCCCGACGGACTGCTCATCGTCGACGACGCAGACCGCCTCGACGGGGTGGCCCAGGTCGCCCTCTTCCGCGCCTTCAACTCGGCGAGACTGGCAGGCCTGGCCCTGCTCTTGAGCGGCACGGCACCGCCGCTGGAATTGCAGCTGCGCGAGGACCTGCGCACGCGCATCGGCCAGGCCATCGTCTACCAGGTCAAGCCGCTCAGCGACGAGGAGAAGGCCGCCACCCTGCAGAGCCAGGCCAGCCAGCGCGGCCTGCGCGTCGATGACGAGGTGATCGGCTACATGCTGCGCCACACCCCGCGCGACCTGCCCTCGCTGATGGCGGTGCTCGACGAGCTCGACCGCGCCTCGCTCGAGCGCAAGCGTCCGGTCACCGTGCCGTTGCTCAAGGAAATGCTCAACAACTTCAACCGGACACCCAAGTCTTCATGAATCTCGCCTTATTCGACCTCGACAACACGCTCCTCGCCGGCGACTCGGACTTCGAGTGGGCGCAGTACCTGATCTCGCGCGGCGTGCTCGATCGCGAGGTGTACGAGGCGCGCAACCAGGACTTCTACGACCAGTACAAGGCCGGCACGCTGGACATCCACGAGTTCCTCGATTTCCAGCTGAAGCCGCTGTCGCGCCATCCGCGCCGCGAACTCGACGCCTGGCATGCCGATTTCATGGCCAGCCGCATCCTGCCCATCGTCACGGCCAAGGGTCGGGAACTGGTGCGCCGGCACCTCGCCGAAGGCGCGCTGGCCGCCATCGTCACCGCCACCAACAGTTTCGTCACCGCGCCGATAGCCCGCGAGCTCGGCATCGCCCATCTGGTCGCCACCGAGCCGGAGCGGTCAGGCAGCGAGTTCACCGGCGGCGTGGCGGGCATCCCCTGTTTTCGCGAGGGCAAGATCGCACGGGTGGAAGCCTGGCTGGCCGGCCTCGGCCACGACTGGCGCAGCTTCGGCCGCAGCTGGTTCTACAGCGATTCGCTCAACGACCTGCCGCTGCTGGGCAAGGTCAGCGATCCGGTGGCGGTTGACCCGGATCCGACGCTCGAACGCCATGCCCGCGAACGCGGCTGGCCGATCATCAGCCTGAGATAACACTTTGATCTGCTGTATCATTGCGCCCTTTCGTGACCTCTATTCCTGACGCAGCATGATCCGCAAGTTGTTGCGCCGCGTGTTCAGCAAGGCACCCCCTGTGCATGAACCGGCGCTGATTCCCGTCGAGAAGCACCGCATCCGCCGCGAGTCGATCTCGCCGGGCGCGCGCCAGACGGTCGCACGCCTGCAGGAACACGGCCATGCCGCCTTCGTCGTCGGCGGCGCGGTGCGCGACCTCCTGGCCGGCATCGAGCCGAAGGATTTCGACATCGCCACGGACGCCACGCCGGAACAGGTGCGCGGCATCTTCCGCCGCTCACGCATCATCGGCCGGCGCTTCCGCATCGTGCATGTCATGTCAGGCAGCGAGACCATGGAGGTATCCACCTTCCGCGCCGGCAACGACGTCGACTCCGAGACCGACGAACACGGCCGCGTGCTGCGCGACAACGTCTTCGGCAATGTCGAGGAAGACGCGGCGCGGCGCGACTTCACCATCAACGCGCTCTACTACAACCCCGCCGACGAGACCATCACCGACTATCACCACGGCGTCGCCGACCTGCAGCAGAAGACCCTGCGCATCATCGGCGACCCGAGGAAGCGCTACCGCGAGGACCCGGTGCGCCTGCTGCGCGCCGTGCGCATGGCGGCCAAGCTGGGGCTGACCATCGACCCGGCGGCGCGAACGCCGATCCGCGAGATGGCCGACCTGCTGGAAAACGTGCCGGCGGCGCGCCTGTTCGACGAGATGCTCAAGCTGCTGCTCTCCGGCCACGCCGTCGAATGCCTCAGGCAATTGCGCGAGGAGGGCCTGCACCACGGGCTGTTGCCGCTGCTCGACGTCATCATGGAGCAGCCGCTCGGCGAACGCTTCGTCTGGCTGTCGCTCGCCAGCACCGACGCGCGGGTGAAGGCCGGCAAACGCACCTCGCCCGGCTTCCTCTTCGCCACCCTGCTCTGGCATGAGGCGCTCGCCGCCTGGGAGGCGCGCAAGCAGAACAGCGAGCCGCCGATCCCTGCCCTGCACGCCGCCATGGACGAGGTGCTCGACATCCAGGGCGGCAAGCTGGCCATCACGCGCCGCATCGCCGCCGACATCAAGGACATCTGGATCCTGCAGCCGCGCCTGGAGAACCGTGCCGGACGCCGGCCGCTGCGTCTGGTCGAGCAGCCGCGTTTCAAGGCGGGCTACGACTTCCTGCTGCTGCGCGCCGAGAGCGGCGAGGTGGCGCAGGAACTGGCCGACTGGTGGCGGGCGTTTCTCGATGCCGACACCGAGGCGCGGCTGGCCATGCTCACGCCGGAGAAAAAGCCAGCGCGCCGGAAACGGCGACGCCGCAAGGGCGGCGGCGATAGCGCCGATCCGGAAGGCGGGGGATGACCACGCGAGCCTACATCGCGCTGGGCAGCAATCTCGGCGATCCGCTGGCCACCGTTCAGGCGGCCTTTGCCGCGCTGCGTACGCTGCCGGAGACAACGCTGGTGGCCGCCTCGTCGCTCTACCGCAGCGCACCGGTCGGCCTGAAGCACCAGCCCGACTTCATCAATGCCGTCGCCGCCGCGGACACCGCGCTCGGTGCCGAGGCCCTGCTCGATGAACTGTTCGCCATCGAGGCGCGCTTCGGCCGCCGCCGCGACTTCCATCATGCGCCGCGCACCCTCGACCTCGACCTCCTGCTCTACGGCAGCGAGACGCGCCGCGGTGCGCAGCTGACCCTGCCTCACCCGCGCATGCACGAGCGCGCCTTCGTCCTGCTGCCCCTGCTGGAACTGGCCCCCGACATCGCCATCCCGGGGCGCGGCCCGGCCCGCGATCTGATGTCGGCCTGCCGCGAGCAGAAGCTGGCAAAGCTCGCTATCATCCCAGCCGTGTTCGACACGGAAAGCCAGCGTCCATGAGCTACCTTGAGAATTCGCGTCCGGTGACCCTGACCGAACTCGCGCGCATGCGCGCCGAGGGCGAGAAGATCGCCGTGCTGACCTGCTACGACTCGAGCTTCGCCGCCCTGCTCGAGCGCAACGGCGTGGACGTACTGCTGGTGGGCGACTCCCTCGGCAACGTGCTGCAGGGGCACTCCTCGACCCTGCCGGTAACACTGGAGCAGATGGCCTACCACACCGGCTGCGTCGCGCGCGGGGCGAACCGCCCGTTCCTGATGGCCGACATGCCCTTTGGCAGCTACCAGGAGAGCCCGGCGCAGGCGATGCGTTCGGCCGTCGCCCTGATGGCCGCCGGCGCACAGATGGTCAAGCTGGAAGGCGGCGCCTACATGGCGGAGACGGTGCGCTTCCTGGTCGAGCGCGGCGTGCCGGTGTGCGCCCACATCGGCCTCACACCGCAGTCGGTGAACCAGCTCGGCGGCTACCGCGTGCAGGGCAAGACCAGGGCGGCGGCGCAACTGATGAAGGAGGATGCCCTCGCCCTGGAGCAGGCCGGCGCGGCCCTGCTCGTGCTGGAGATGGTGCCCTCGGCGCTGGCCGCCGAGATCGGCGAAAGCCTGACGAGCATGGCTACCATCGGCATCGGTGCCGGCGTCGACTGCCATGGCCAGGTGCTGGTGCTGCACGACATGCTCGGCGTCTATCCGGGTCGCAAGGCCAAGTTCGTGCGCAACTTCATGGATGGCGCGGCGAGCATCGACGACGCCGTCAAGGCCTACGTCAAGGCGGTCAAGAACGGCAGTTTCCCCGGCCCGGAAAACTGCTACTGAGATGCAAATCCATACGACCATCGCCGGCTTCCGTGCGGCGCTAATGGGCGCCGGCCGCGTCAGCTTCGTACCCACCATGGGCAACCTGCACGAGGGCCACATCGCCCTCATGCGTCAGGCGCAGCCGCTCGGCGACTGCCTCGTCTCCAGCCTCTTCGTGAATCGCCTGCAGTTCGGCCCGAAGGAGGACTTCGGCACGTATCCGCGCACCTTCGAGGCCGACTGCGCGCGGATGACGGCCGCCGGCGTCGCCCACCTCTTCGCTCCGGACGAGCGCGAGATGTACCCGACGCCGCAGGCCTACTTCGTTCAGCCCGACCCGGTGCAGGCGGACATCCTCGAGGGCGAGTTCCGCCCCGGCTTCTTCCGCGGCGTGGCGACGGTGGTGATGAAGCTGTTCGCCATCGTCCAGCCGCAGGTGGCCGTCTTCGGCAAGAAGGACTACCAGCAGCTGATGATCATCCGCAACATGGTGCGCGAGTTCGCCCTGCCCATCGAAATCGTCGCCGGCGAAACGGTGCGGGCCGAGGATGGCCTCGCCCTCTCCTCCCGCAACGGCTACCTTTCGGCAGCCGAGCGGGCCGAGGCCCCCCGGCTGTATCGGGCTCTGGAAGCCGTTCGGCAGGGGGTACGTGGCGGAGAACGAGACCTGGCGCGGCTTGAGCAGGGGGCCATGGCCGAACTCCGCGCCAGTGGCTGGATTCCACAATATGTTGCGGTGCGAAAACAACTTGATCTACAATTGCCGGCCGCTCACGATTCTGGGTTGGTGGTGCTGGGCGCGGCACTCCTTGGGAGCACGCGCCTGATCGACAACCTGGAAGTTTAGGGTACCGTCATGCGCTCAGGCCGTCGGTGCACCAGCAGCGCACCTTGCGGGAGAGGAAAACCGCAACCTGCCAGCTACTGAGACTGAGAGAAGGAGCGACCACGATGCAACGGATGATGCTGAAGTCCAAGCTGCACCGCGTGACGGTTACGCATTCGGAACTGCACTACGAAGGTTCCTGCGCGATCGACCAGGATCTGCTCGATGCCGCGGATATCCGCGAGTACCAGCAGATCGACATCTACAACGTCAACAACGGCGAGCGCTTCACCACCTATGCCATTTCCGCCGAGCGCGGCAGCGGCATCATTTCGGTGAACGGCGCCGCGGCGCGGAAGGCGGCGCCCGGCGACCTGCTGATCATCGCCACCTATGCGATGTACGACGAGGCTGAACTGGCGAAATTCGAGCCGGACCTGGTGTACGTCGATTCGCGCAACCACATGATGAACCAGCGTCACAAGATTCCCGTGCAACTGGCCTGACCGAGGCCCTGGGAACGCAAGCCCGCGCGACCCGCGGGCTTTTTTATTGCCGTACGCTGTGCATCAGACTGGCGGCCGCAGCCAGCAGCAGCGCCGCACCGACATTGTGGGCGACCCCCAGCCAGAGGGAAAAGCCGCTCATCACCGTCAGCACGCCGATCCCGCTTTCCAGGACCAGCAAAGTCAGCACCGCCAGGGCGGCATTGCGTGCCCGCGGCACCTTGCGCAGGCGCATCGCGACGATGGCGAACAGCAAGGCTGCCAGCGCGGCAGCGTAGCGGTGCAGCAGATGCAGCGCCGTCGCGCCGGCATCCCCCGGCGCGGCCGGCCCCGCCAGCGTAACGAAGGGATTCAGTGCCAAAAAGCCATGGGGCGCCGGCCACCAGGCGCCCTGGCAGTCGGGCAGGGTGCCGCAGGCCGCCGCCGCGTAACGCGCGCCGATGAGAGCGCCGAGCAATACCGCTAGCGTCAGTAACGCCAGCGCCACGCGGCAAAGCCGCCCGCCGCCGCCGCGCTCCAGCATTTGCGAAGGTTCCGCAGTGATCGCCACGCGCCACGAGAAGGTGACCAGGCCGAGCCCTCCGACAAGATTGAGGAAATTCACCAGGGCCATGCGCGGATCTGCGCTCCACACCCCGAGAACCGACAGCATCAGCATCAGCGCCAGCAGCAGCGTCGCGTAGCGCGCGGCCGGCTGCAGGGGTTGCGGCCGCCAGCAGCGCCATGCAAGCAGGATGCCCGCCAGCAGCGCCAGGGTGGCGACGATGCGATGCAACAGTCGGGCGCCCTCCCACGGTGCGTGCGGCACGCCGGCGAGAATGGCGCCATAGCAGCCGGGCCAGTCGGCGCAGCCCAGCCCGGCACCGGACAGGCGCAGGGTAGCGCTGACCGCCACGACCAGCAGCGACAGCAGGCAGGTGAGTAGCGCCAGGGCGCGAAGGCGCCTTCCGCGCGCTGAACCGAATGGCGGCATCGACACCCCGGCTGCCCTGTCAGGAAGCCCGCAACTGCGTCGTCACGCGCAATTCGTGGTTGAGCCAGAGCATCACGGCCATCAGCACCATGGAGCCGCCCTGGTGTGCGGCGCCGAGCGCCACCGGCACGGCATGCAGCACCGTCAGGATGCCCAGCGCGATCTGAACGGCGAGCACGGCAAGCATCAGGCTGGCCACCCTCTGCGCGCGCACCCGGTCGGGAAACCGGCGCAGCCTGATCCAGAACCAGGGCGCGAGAAATGCCAGCAGCCAGGCGCCCAGACGGTGGTCGAACTGCACGGTCGCCATGTTGTTGAAGAAGTTCAGGTACCACGGCTCGATCATGAAGATTTCCGGCGGCACGACATGACCGTTCATCAGCGGAAAGGTGTTGTAGGCCTTGCCCGCGCGGATGCCGGCGACGAAGCCGCCGGTGACGACCATGTAGCAGGCCAGCACGAACAGCCAGAATCCCAGGCGCTGCACGCGGCGGTAGCCTTCATGGGCGAAATAGCGCACGCGTTCCTCGAGTAGCCCAAGCGCCACCCACATCATGGCAATGAAGATGACGAAGGCGAGCGAGAGGTGCGCGGTGAGGCGGTACTGGCTGACGCGCGGATCGTCCACCAGCCCGCTCTTCACCATGTACCACCCCATGGCGCCCTGCAGGCCGCCCAGGAGGAAGATGCCCAGCAGCTTCGGCACCAGCTTGCGATCGACCTTGCGCCGCAGCAAAAAATAGAGAAAAGGCAGAAAGAAAACCAGACCGATGGTTCGTCCGAGCACCCGATGGAAGTACTCCCACCAGAAGATGCCCTTGAATTCATCGAGGGACATGCTGTGATTGACCTGCTGGTATTCCGGTGTCTGCTTATATTTTTCAAAGACTTCGAGCCAGTCGGCCTGGGACAGGGGCGGCAGGGTGCCGACCAGCGGCTGCCACTCGACGATGGAAAGCCCTGAATGCGTCAGCCTCGTCACCCCGCCCACCACCAGGGTGGCAAAGACCATGGCGGAACAGGCAAAGAGCCAGACCGCGATCTGGCGGCGCGCATCGGGGTTCATGTTCGGGTTCGGAATGCGGATTTGACGGAATTTTACGTCTTGAAATTCGAGCGCAAATTATATGCGACAACGTGCCGCACCGCCGTATGCAAGTGATTGCGTATTTGGGCGTTTCTTAACCTAGATCAAACTATTCGTGACGCCTGCAACGTAACTTATCGCCCGTTAAATACCCGAAGTTTGTCTTGTCGAAAACCGCGCCACCCAGGGCGACAAAAGGAGGCTTAGATGGCTGATCAAGAAGAACGCATCCCAGTAATGCAGAAGTGGCTGGACAATCCATTTTTACTGGTATTCCTAGGCGTCGCAATGCCAACGGTGCTCTACATCGTGTGGGGCGTGATGGAAATTGCCAACATCCCGGTCGCACGCTGACCCGCATCCGTTTTAATTTTCAGGGAGAAATTGATGAGTGCAATACTGCCCCCCTCGGAGCGGGTCTGGTGGAATCAACCGATCGACAAGCTCGAATTCATCTGGATCGCGATCGCGTTTGTATGGTCGCTGACCATGTTCGGAATGATGATCTGGTGGCACATCTACGGCAACCAGAACCTCGCCAACGAAACCTACAAGACCACCAAGGAGATGTTCGCCGCCAAGGCCCAGGCCGTGGTGGACCAATACACGGTGCGCACCGAGACAGACAAGCAGGTCCCTGTCGTCAAGCCGCCCGCCGGCTCCGACATCTACCTGATCGGACGCCTGTGGGACTGGTGGCCGATCTACGAACTTGAGAAGGGCAAGACCTACAAGCTCCACCTCTCGGCGATGGACTACATGCACGGCTTCTCGCTGCAGCCGCAGAACATCAACATCCAGGTGCATCCGAACTACGACCACGTCGTCAAGATCACGCCGACACAGGCCGGCACCTACTCCATCGTCTGCAATGAATACTGCGGCATCGGCCATCACACGATGGTCGGGCGCATGTACGTGAAATAAGGGGGCGTGTAAATGGCTACCACATACCGCATCTGCCCGCGTTCCGGGCTGCAGTTCGACACCGCTGCCGAGAAGCTGATGCGCTTCCACGCCGTCGCCGGCGTGCTTGCGCTGCTTGTCGGCGGCATCATGGCGCTGGGCGTCATCCTCACCCGCTGGCCGGCCATCAAGCTGCTGCCGGCGGACACCTTCTACATGGTGCTCACCGCGCACGGCATCGACATGCTGATCTTCTGGATCATCTTCTTCGAGATGGCCGTGCTGATCTTCGCATCCTCGACGCTGCTGCGCTGCCGCCTGGCGATGCCGAAGCTGGCCTGGGTCGCCTCCATCCTGATGGTCATTGGCGCAATCATGACCAACGTCGCCATCTTCCAGGGCGAGTCGAGCGTGATGTTCACCTCCTACGTGCCGATGCAGGCCAAGCCGCACTTCTACCTCGGCCTGATCCTGTTCGCCGTGGGCGCACTCCTCATCTGCTTCATCTTCCTCGGCACCCTGGTGGTGGCCAAGGCGGAGAAGACCTATGAGGGCTCGATTCCGCTGGTGACCTTCGGCGCGCTGACGGCCTGCATCATTGCCATCTTCACCATCGCCTCCGGCGCCATCATCCTGATCCCGACCTTCCTCTGGTCGCTCGGCTACATCCGCGAGATCGACTCGCTGATGTATCGCGTCGTCTGGTGGGGCCTCGGCCACAGCTCGCAGCAGATCAACGTCTCCGCGCATGTGGCGATCTGGTACGCCATCGCCGCCATCGTCTTCGGGGCAAAGCCGATGTCCGAGAAGGTGAGCCGCACGGCCTTCTTCCTCTACATCCTGTTCCTGCAGCTCGCTTCCGCCCACCACCTGCTGTCCGACCCTGGCCTGAGCTCGGAGTGGAAGATCGTCAACACCTCGTACTTCATGTACTTCGCGGTGCTGGCCTCCATGATCCACGGGATGACGGTGCCGGGCGCCATCGAGCAGGCGCAGCGCCTGAAGGGCTACAACAAGGGCCTTTTCGAGTGGCTGAGGAAGGCACCCTGGGGCAACCCGGCCTTCTCGTCGATGTTCCTGTCGCTGATCGGCTTCGGCTTCCTCGGCGGCATCTCCGGCGTCATGATGGGCGCGGAACAGCTCAACATGCTGATCCACAACACCATCTACGTGCCGGGCCACTTCCACGCAACGGTCGTCATCGGCACCACGCTGGCGTTCATGGGCCTGACCTACTTCCTGGTCCCGGTGCTGTTCAAGCGTGAGGTGCTGTTCCCCGGCTTTGCCAAGATCCAGCCCTACCTCTTCGGCCTCGCCATGTACGTGGTGGCACTGGTGATGATGGGCGCGGGCACCCTGGGTGTTTCCCGCCGTCACTGGGACATGGCCTTCGCCGGTGCGCCGATGGCCTACGAGTGGCCGGGCGCCGCCTACCTGATGATGGGCCTGACGGGCATCTTCAGCTGCATCGCCATCGTCGGCGGCGCGGGCTGGATCCTGCAGATCGTCCTCTCGATCCTCTTCGGCAAGAAGCTGGAGGAAGGCGAACTGCGCAGCACGCCGATCCCGCTGACCCTGCCCGCGCCGACCACGGGCAGCAAGGTGCATCCGCCTGCCACCCCGGGGACGATGGTGCTGGCCCTGATCTTCCTCACGGCCTTCATCCTGTACTACTTCGTGAACTGGAAGTACCTGTCCTCCCTGTGGGGTCTGTCGTAAGACCGATTTTCCCGGCCGCCAGGCCGGGCAATCCGAAAAGGGGCCGCGCAAGCGGCCCTTTTTTTGACCGCTGCGCTTGACGCTCGCGCAGGCGGCAGAGATCATTCCGGCCATGCCATACAAACGATTCGCGCGAATGTTCTGCGCTGCCCTGCTGCTGGCCAGCGCCGCAACGCTGTTCGCCGCCCAGGACAAGCTCTCCTCGCGACCGCTCGATCCGGTTGCCGCTCCCAACGTGCCGGTGCTCGACCAGGAGAAGGCGCTCAAGCTGTCCCAATCCGTCATCAACCAGTCAATCGGCGACTTCACCCTGCTCGACCGCAAGGGGAAGCCTGTGCGGCTCGCCGATTATCGTGGCAAGCCGCTGCTGGTCAGCTTCATCTACACCGGTTGCTTCGAGGTCTGCCCGACCACCACCCGCAGCCTGCTGAAAGCCGTCACCAATACCGTGGCGGTACTCGGTACCGACCGCTTCAACATCGTCAGCATCGGCTTCAACCAGCCCTTCGACATGCCCTCGGCGATGAAGGCCTTCGCGACGCAGAACGGCATCGTATTCCCCAACTGGGAATTCCTCAGTCCCGCGCCGGCAATCGTCGGCGATCTGACCAGGACGTTCGGCTTCAGCTATGCGCCGACGCCGGCCGGCTTCGACCATATCGTGCAGGTCACGCTGGTCGATGCCGAGGGAAAAATCTATCGCCAGATCTACGGCGAGGCCCTCGACGCCGACCAGCTGGTCGAGCCGATGAAACAGCTCGTCACCGGCGCCCCGGTGGCGCAGACCGGCGCCATCGCCGACATTCTCGACCGTGTGCGCATTCTCTGCTCCGTGTATGACCCCCAGACCGGGCAATACAGAGTCAGCTACGCCTTGTTCCTCGAGATCGCCGGCTTCCTCACCTTCCTCCTCTACATCGGCTGGTATCTCTGGAAAGAACTGCAACTGCGCAATAAAAAGAATCCGGGCGTTTGACGCCGGTCAATTCGCTTGTAGACCCGGGCGCATATCATTAAACTCTAATACACCCGTTCGCGGGCTCCCCAATTGAGCATGGATTCCATTCGCCAGGGCGGTCTCGCCCTGCTGCAGCGCATCGAGCGCTTTTTCGATGCCTTCTTCGGCGCCGCCGGCAACCCGTGGCGGCATCTGGGCGCGCTCGGCTTCCACTTCCTCTGGATCGCGCTGGCCACCGGCATCTATCTCTTCATCGTCCTCGACACCGGCATCGAAGACGTCCACACCTCGATCGAGTATTACACCCACGAGCAGTGGTGGCTCGGCGGCATCCTGCGCAGCCTGCACCGCTATTCCGCCGACGGCCTGGTGCTGGTGATGCTGCTGCATCTCCTGCGCGAATTCCTCTACGGGCGCTTTCACAGCTTCCGCTGGTATTCCTGGATCACCGGCGTGCCGACGATCTGGCTGGTCTACGCCTCCGGCATCGGCGGCTATTGGCTGGTATGGGACCAGCTCGGCCTGTTCTCCGCCGTCGCCAGCGCCGAATGGTTCGACTGGCTGCCGATCTTCAGCACGCCGGCCACGCGCAACTTCCTGCCGGGCGTGCTGACGGACCGGTTCTTCTCGCTGCTCGTGTTCCTGCACATCGGCATCCCGCTGACCCTCATGCTGGCCCTGTGGGTGCATATCCAGCGCATTTCGCAGGCGGACGTCTTCCCCTCGCGCGCGCTGGCGCTCGGCACCTTCGTCATGCTGCTCGTGCTGGCATTCGTCAAGCCGACCGTCTCGCACGGCAAGGCCGACCTTTCTGTGGTGCCGGAGGTTCTGCACATCGACTGGTACTACCTGTTCATCCATCCGCTGATGTACCTGACCTCGCCGGCCGGGCTTTGGCTGGTCGCCGGCGGCGCCACCCTGCTGCTGCTTGCCCTGCCGCTGCTGCCGCACAGGAAGCAGGAGCCGATTGCGGTGGTGAATCCGCCCAACTGCAATGGCTGCCGGCGCTGCTTCGTCGATTGCCCCTACGGCGCCATCGCCATGCTGCCGCATCCGGACAAGCCCGGCCACGAACTGGCGCGCGTCCTCCCCGATCTGTGTGCCTCCTGCGGCATCTGCGCCGGCGCCTGCCCCTCGTCGACGCCGTTCCGCAGCGTCGAGCAGCTCGTCACCGGCATCGACATGCCGCAGCAGCCGATCGGGGCGCTGCGCCAGGACATGGAGCGCAGGATCGCCGCCCTGACCGGGCCGGTGAAAATCGCCGTCTTTGGCTGCGAATGCGCCGCCGGCGCCGGCGCGGTGGAAGATCAGGGCACGGCGGTCATGAATCTCATGTGCACCGGCCTGCTCCCGCCCAGCTTCGTCGAGTACGCCCTGCGCGGCGGCGCCGATGGCGTGCTGGTTACCGGTTGCCGTGAAGGCAGCTGCGCCTACCGCTTCGGCACGCAATGGACGGAGCAGCGGCTCGCCGGGAAGCGCGAGCCGCACCTGCGCCCGGGGGTGCCTGCCGAGCGGCTGCGCATCGCCTGGGCCGACCGCCACGAAATGAGCGATCTCAAGGCGGCGCTCGACGATTTCCGCGAAAATCTGAAAAATCTGGACGCTGACGAAAAGCGCCTGCGCCCGTATACTCCCCGGAGGACAGTCAAAAATGGTTAGCAAATCGCCCACCAACCCGCTGGTCATCGCCGCCCAGGCATTGTTCTATGGCCTCTTCGCCGTGATCATTGCCATTTTTTCGACCTGGCCCGAGTATGCTCACCTCGAGGAAGATCGCTCGCTCATCAAGCTCTCCTTCAGCTACCACGGCGAGCCGGTCGGCGAGTGCCGCGAGCGCTCGCCGGAGGAACTCGCCAAGCTGGCGCCGAACATGCGCGTGGCGAAAGTCTGCCCGCGCGAGCGCTCGCCGATCAGGGTCAGGATCGACCTCGACGGCCAGCCGCTGTTCGAGGGCAGCGCGCCGCCCGCCGGCCTCTCCAAGGACGGCGCCTCGACCCTCTACCGGCGCTTCGAAGTGCCCGCCGGCGAGCATCTGGTGTCGGTCAAGATGAACGACAACGTGCGCATCGCCGACTTCAACCTGGTACGTGAGGAAAAAGTGACGCTCAAACCGGCCCAGATCATGGTCATCGACGTGCGCAAGGACCAGGGCGGCATTTTCTTTGAATGAGCGCTGCGACCGACGCCCTCCCCACCGCCGCTTGCGCCACCGATTTCAGCCTTCCTGAAGCCGACGCCAGCCGCGCCGGCGTTGCGCGCGGCTGGCTCTGGCTGAGCCTGCTCGCCCTGATCGGCTCGGGCGCGCTGTCGATCGTCCTCGTCCTCTCGCGCGCGCCGCAGTTCCAGCACCTGCTGCCGCTGGCCGACTTCTTCCGCGTCGCCCTGGTGGTGCATGTCGATCTCTCCGTGCTGGTGTGGTTCGTCTCCATCGGCGGCATCCTGTGGACGCTCTCCGGCAGCAGGCGCGCCATGGGCCTCAACCGCGCCGCGCTGGCCACCTGCGTGCTGGGCACGCTGCTCATGACGCTGTCGCCCTTCATCGGCCGCGGCGGGCCGCTGATGGCCAACTACATCCCCGTGCTGGAGGATCCGGTCTTCCTCTGGGGGCTGGTCGTCTTCGGCGCCGGGGCCGCGCTGCTGGTGGCGCGCAGCCTGGTCGCGGCGCCGGCCTGGCGCATGCCGCGGGACGGCGCCGAAGCCCTGCAGGCCGGCCTCGCGCTGGCCCTGGTGCCGGCCGTCATCGCCCTCGTCGCCTTCGCCTGGTCCTGGCTCACCATGCCGGCCGGACTCGACGGCAAGGCCTATTACGAGATCCTCTTCTGGGGCGGCGGCCACGCCCTGCAGTTCATCTGGACGGCCTTCATGCTGGCGGCCTGGCTGTGGCTGGCCAGCGCCTGCGCAGGCGGCGTGCCGATGAGCCCGCGCATCGCCCTGCTCTGCTTCGCCCTGGCGACGCTGTGCGCCCTGCTGATCCCGGTCGCCTATCTGCTGTGGCCGGCGCATGCCGTCGAGCACCGCAACCTGCTCACCTTCGCCATGGGCCTCGGCGGCGGGCTGCCGATCCTGCCGGCGGCGCTGGCCGTCCTGCTGGCGGTGCCGCCAGGGCTGGCGCTGGCCGACACGGCGCGGCCGCTGCGCGCCGCCCTGTATTCCTCGATCGCCCTGTTCTGCTTCGGCGGCATCATCGGCTTCATGATCGCCGGCAACAACGTCAAGATTCCGGCGCATTACCACGGCTGCATCGTCGGCGTGACGCTGGCGCTGATGGGCCTGGTGTACCACCTGCTGCCGCGCCTCGGCTACGCCTGGCCCTCGCGCAAGTGGGCGACCTTCTCCTCCTACTGCTACGCCGCCGGCCAGGCAATGCACATCGGCGGCCTGATGTGGTCGGGCGGCTACGGCGTGCAGCGCAAGGTGGCCGGCGCCGAACAGGCGCTGCGCAGCACCAGCGAGATTGTCGCCATGGGCATCATGGGCCTGGGCGGCCTGGTCGCCATCATCGGCGGCCTGGTGTTCGCGCTGGTGGTGCTGGTCGCCATGCGCCGCAGGCCGGGGATCGCGGCCGGAGAACGGAATGCCTGACGAACAGCGCATCGCAGAAGCCGTCCGCCGCGCCTGCATCGACGCCGCGCTCGAGGCCTACGAGGATGCACAGGTCAGGGGCCTGTGCCGCGAGGGCGCCTGGGAAGTCGCCATCGAGGCCGTGCGTTCTCTCAATGTCGCAGCCGTGATCGCCGCCACTCCAGGCGACAAAAAGGACTAACGTCGCAGCACCAGCGGCAGCGCCTGCGCGATGAACGCCGCCAGCCCGGCCGCCGCCAGCCAGGCACCCGCCGGCCAGCCGAGCGCAACCAGCCATCCGGCTGCGACAAAAGTCAGCCCCCGCAAGACGGCGAAGCGGCCCAGCGTCGCGCGCGCCGCACGGTGCCAATCGGTCTGGATGCCGGGCTGCAGCCACAGCGGCAGCAACTGGCTGGCGGCGCCGGTGACCAGCGGCAGCAGGAAGGCTAGCAGGAAGCCGAAGACGGCATCGCCGCCCTCGATGCGCCGCTGGCCATGCAGCGCACCGAAGCACAGCAGCACCAGCAACCCCGCCAGTGCCAGCGCCAGGGAAGGCGCGGCGCCATGGGCGCGCAGGATTTCGCCGGGGAAGCGCGTAACCCAGGCCGTGCCGAGGCGGGCGAGCGGAACGAACAGCAGCAGCAGGCCGGC
>CAJPFL010000264.1 GCA_905339315.1 Rhodocyclaceae bacterium | reverse complement strand
GTCGGAACTGGCGCGGTTGGCGGTGGCGGCGGGCGAGGCAAGCGGCGAGCGCGTCTGCGTCTTCCCGCTCGACGCCGACTACGAGGCCGGACTGGAGAGCAAGATGGCCGACATCAAGCAATGCACCCTCGATGGCGAGGCCGACCACATACTCGCCGCACGCTTTCTCAAGCGCTTCACCAACGACCTGGCCTGGGTGCACATGGACCTGTCGGCCTCAAGCTGCAGCGGCGGGCTGGGCGCCGTGGGCACCGATCTCACCGGTTTCGGCGTCGCCTGGGGCGTGGAGTTCGTCGAACAATGGCTGGCGGCGCATGCCGCCTCGCCCGCGCCGCACCGATAGAAGGCAGGCAGAAGCAGGCCTCGGATGACTTTGCCCCCGGCATACGCTATTCTTTAAGCGCGAAACATCCTGCGGGCACTGTTTCCCGCCGGCAACCATCCAGGCGTTCCCACAGGGCGCATACACTGACACCTATCATGCTCGGACTGTTCTCAGCGAAATCCGGCCACCCGCTTGCCGATGCCAAGGAAGCCAGGCGCGTCATCGGCGAACTCTCGATGCGCGACGCCGCCACGGCCCTGGACGAGGTTTCCGGCTGGCTCGAATCGGTCGCCGGCGATGAAGTCATCAATCTCTCCGACCGGCTGGCCCTGGTTTTCCAGCTTGACGACGCGGTCCAGGCGCATGCGCGCAAGCTGGGCCGCGACTACCTGACCTCGCCGCGGCTCGGCCGGCAGCAGGAATACAGGCTGTGGCAGGCGAACCACGACTTCTGGGCAGAGCTGGGCAGCGCCTACGGCAGTTGTCTGGCCCGCTACCGGACGCAGGAAAAGGGCAGCGAGGCGATCAAGTCCAATGTGCCGCTGCTCATCGTCCGCATGTTGCGCGCCTTTTCAGCGCAGCTGAAATGGGACCAGTTTCGCTACGGTCCGATCAACGCCGAACTCTGGCAGCGCATGGGCCGCGCCTATCTTTTCGCCGAGCAGGGCAGGTTTTCCCGTCAGGCCCTGACGCCCTATCCGAACGTGCCCGGCGAGAGCACGGTGGAACTCGAATACCTGAAGGCGCTGGTGTTCCAGGCATCGAGCATGGACAGCCTGCTGCCGCTGGAAATCGAGATCGCCGAACGCTTCATTGCGCATTTCCTGCCGCAGTTCCTGTTTACCGCCGAAGTGCGTCCGGAGAATGTGTATTGGGTGGATGCCGACAAGCCGGCGCCGCCGAAGCGGCTTGCCGTCCTGCCGCAAATGTCGCCCAGCCTGCGCTTTTTCAGCGCCGGCGCGGCCTTGGCCAGGCTGGAAGGCATGCTGCGGCAGGTGGAGCGCGGCGAGGTGCCGGCTGAAGTGAACCTGGGCGCCCAATATTCGGCACGAATCGTGCTGCCGGTGCTCAAGCACCTGGTCATGTACTGGGCGCCGAAACCGCCGATGCGCTCGCACGACCGCCATCGCGTCAAATCCCGGCTGACCGCGGTAAATGGCCTGGACGCCATCCATGCCCGCCTCTCGAACCGGGGCGGCGAAGAAAGCGAAGCCTGGGTCGTCGACGATGTCAGCCTTGGCGGCATGGGGGCGCAGGTGCCGCTCACGGCCTCGGACTGGGTGCGCATCGGCGCACTGCTCGGCATGCAGCCGGAAGGCGGCAGCAACTGGCTGGTCGGCGTCGTCCGGCGCTTCAGCCGGGAAACCCCCACACAGGGCTCGGTCGGCATCGAAACCCTGTCGAAATCCCCGCAGGCCATCGCCGGCGACCTGGGCGGGATGGACTGCAATGCCATCCTGCTCGATACCCTGCACACGGGAGATACGGCCAGGGTGGTCCTGCCGAGTGCTGCCTTCGAGCCGGCCATCCCGCTGGTGTTCGCCTGGCAGGGCCGCTCGGCGCGGCTCGATCCGATCGAGCAGCTCGAGACCGGCGTCGACTTCGACCTCGGGCTCTACCGCGTCGCGCCGCCGAGCTGAGCCCTACTTCGGCCGTATCGCCGACTTCGGCCGGAAGGCCTTGATCACCGCCTCGTTGGTCTCGATGTACGGCCCGCCGATGAGGTCGATGCAGTAGGGCACTGCCGCGAAAACTCCGTCCAGCGTTTCCTTGATGGCCTTGGGCTGGCCGGGCAGGTTGAGGATCAGCGTTGTTCCCCGCACCGCGCCGACCTGGCGAGAAAGGATGGCGGTGGGCACGTACCTCAGGCTCACCTGGCGCATCTGCTCGCCGAAACCGGGAAGCACCCTGTGCGCCACCGCGAGGGTGGCTTCCGGCGTCACGTCACGCGGCGCCGGGCCCGTGCCGCCGGTGGTCATGACGAGATGGCAACCCACCGTGTCGGCCAGTTCGATCAGGGTCTGCTCGATCACCGGCTGCTCGTCGGGAATCAGCCGGTTCTCCATGCGCCAGGGCGAGGCCATCGCCGCGCCGAACCACTCACGCAGGGCAGGGAGGCCCTGATCCTCATAGACGCCGCTGGAGGCGCGGTCGGAGATCGATACCAGGCCGATCAGGAGTTCTTCATTCACCATCGATCTCCCGCAGCTTGCGGAACAGTTCCCGGAAGCTTTTCGGCGGCTTGCCGGCATCGCGTTCGTGCAGGGCGCCGCGGCGCAGCTGCCTGAGGCGCGTGAGGTCGGCGCCGGGATGGGCCGCGCCGATTTCCGTCAATACCGTTTCATCCACCAGCAGCCGCTCGCGCAGCCGCTCCAGGCGGTGCTGGCGGGCCGTCTCGACGGCGGAGGCGCCGTTGACGGCATTCAGCGCCTCGCGGATCGGCGCCGGATCGACATCCCGCATCAGGCGGCCGATGTACTGCAGCTGGCGGCGGCGCGCCTCGTGCCGGGTGAGCCGCTGCGCCTCGCGGATCGCGGCGCGCAGGTCCTCCGGCATCTCGATGCGGCCGAGGCGCTCCGGCGGGAGTTCGACCAGCGCCGCCCCCATTTCCTGCAGGGCGTGCATGTCGCGCTTCCTCTGCGACTTGCTCGGGGGTTCCGGCGCGTCGGGGTTGTCCAGGTCTTCAAGATTCCTCATGTTGGTATGATTATATCTTTGCATCTTCCCCTTCCGCGATGTCTTCCCCCGATTTCAGCTTCCCGCAGGACACCTTGCGCCAGATGGCGCAGGACATACTCGAGCATGCCAGGTCGCGCGGCGCCAGCGCCTGCGAGGCGGATGTATCGGAGGGCTTCGGCCAGTCGGTGAGCGTGCGCCTGGGCGAGGTCGAAACCATCGAGTACAACCGCGACAAGGGCGTCGGCGTCACCGTCTATCTCGGCCAGCGGCGCGGTTATGCCTCGACCTCGGATTTCTCGCCTGCCGCCCTGAGGGCGACGGTCGACGCGGCGTTGTCGATCGCGCGCTTCACCGCGCCGGACGAAGCCGCCGGCCTGCCGGAGGCGGAGCTGCTGGCGCGCGGCGAGACGGACCTCGATCTCTACCATCCCTGGCTCCTGCCGGTCGAGGACGCCATCGACATCGCCCGGCGCTGCGAGGCGGCGGCCTTTGCCGTCAGCCCGCTGGTGAAGAATTCCGAAGGCGCCAGCGTGTCCTGCCAGCAGTCGCATTTCGTCTCCGCCAACAGCCTCGGCTTCATGGGCGGCTACGCCTCCTCGCGCCATTACCTGTCCTGCTCGGTGATTGCCGGCGAGGGCGACGCCATGCAGCGCGACGACTGGTACAGCACCCATCGCGATGCCGCCGATCTGGCCGAAGCCGAAGTGGTCGGGGAATACGCCGCGCGCCGCGCGCTCTCGCGCCTGGGCGCGCGCAAGATCGCCACCTGCGAGGTGCCGGTGCTGTTCGAGGCGCCGCTGGCTGCCACGCTGATCGGCAACTTCGTCTATGCCGCCTCGGGCGGCAGCCTGTATCGCAAGTCCTCCTTCCTGCTTGACAGCCTCGGCACCCAGGTCTTCTCGCCGCAGGTGCACATCAGCGAGCGGCCGCACCTGCCGCGCGCCCTGGGGAGCAGCCCCTTCGACGACGACGGCGTCGCCACGCAGGATCGCGAGGTGGTCGAGGCCGGTGTGCTGAAGGGGTATTTCCTGTCCACCTATTCGGCGCGCAAGCTGGGCATGCGCACCACCGGCAATGCCGGCGGCTCTCACAACCTCATCGTGCGGCCGGGCAAGCGCGACCTCGTCGGCCTCGCCGCCCTGATGGGCCGCGGCCTGCTCGTCACCGAAGTGCTGGGCCAGGGCGTGAACTACGTCACCGGCGATTATTCCCGCGGCGCCTCCGGCTACTGGGTGGAGAACGGCGAAATCCGCCATCCGGTGCAGGAAATCACTATCGCCGGCAACCTCAAGGACATGCTGCGCGGCATCGTCGCCGTCGGCAACGACGTGCTCGTGCGCGGTTCCAAGCAGGTCGGCTCGATTCTCCTCGAGCGCATGACCATCGCCGGGGCCTAGGCCGGCTTTCCCATAGGGGTTTCCCCTACCGTTTTGCGACCCGATTCGCGTGATTTCGGCAAATCATTTGGTGTAGTATCACCCGGCGATCCCCGGACAAAGGGGGGGTTGAACATTCCGCCGCACAACGGCAAAGAAGAACCTCTAGAGGAGACTTTTTCAATGGAACGTCGTCAATTCATTAAAAATGCCGGCATCGCCGGCATCCTGGCGGCGGGCGTGGCTCCCGCTGCCCACGCCCAGGGCGCCACCATCCGCTGGCGCCTGGCCTCCAGCTTTCCGAAGGCGCTCGACACCATCTTCGGCGCGGCCGACGTCTTCGCCAAGAAGGTGAAGGAAGCTTCCGGCGGCAAGTTCGAGATCTCGGTGCACGCCGGCGGCGAACTGATGCCCCCCTTCGGCGTCGTCGATGGCGTGCAGCAGGGCACCGTCGAATGCGCCCACACCGCGCCCTACTACTTCTTCGGCAAGGACGAGACCTTCGCCATCGACTGCGCCATCCCCTTCGGCCTCAACTCGCGCCAGATGACGGCATGGATGTACGAGGGCAACGGCATGAAGCTGCTGCGCGAGTTCTACAAGAACTACAACATCGTCAATTTTGCGATGGGCAACACCGGCGCCCAGATGGGCGGCTGGTACCGCAAGGAGATCAAGTCGCTTGCCGACATCAAGGGCCTGAAGATGCGCATCGGCGGCTTCGGCGGCAAGGTACTCGAGCGCATTGGCGGCGTGCCGCAGAACATCCCCGGCGGCGAGATCTACCAGGCGCTGGAAAAGGGCACTATCGACGCCACCGAGTGGGTCGGGCCCTACGACGACGAGAAGCTCGGCTTCAACAAGGTCGCCAAGTACTACTACTATCCGGGCTGGTGGGAGGGCGGTCCGCAGCTCTCGCTGTATGTGAACAACAAGGCATGGGAAGGACTCTCGGCCGAGAACAAGGCCATCGTCGAGGCGGCCGCCTCGCATGCCCACGTCACCATGCAGGCCAGCTATGACGCCAAGAACCCCGCCGCGTTGAAGCGCCTGGTGGCCGCGGGAGCGCAGTTGCGCCCCTTCAGCCGCGAAATCCTCAAGGCGGCCCACGATGCGGCGATGGCGCTCTACGGCGAACTCTCGGCAAAGAACCCGAACTGGAAGAAGGTCTACGAGGACTATGCCAAGTTCCGCGACGACCAGCACATGTGGTTCCGTTTCACCGAGGCCACCTTCGACAACTTCATGCAGACCGGGCGCGAAGACAAGAAGGCTGCGCCGGCGAAGAAGAAATAATTCGTCAGCCGCCCAACAAAAAGCCCCGCCGATTCGGCGGGGCCTTTTTATTGGAGTTGGAGTGCGCTACTTTTTCATTGAACGCATCAGGGCTGCAGCGGGATCCTCTTCCTTCCCTTCCTCCTTCTCGGCGCCTTCCTCGCCCTCCTTCTTCTCGCCTTGCGCCTCGGCCTCCGCGTCGGCCTGTTCCTGTTCCTTCGCCTCGGCATCCGGATCCACCGGCATTTCGATATTGACGTCCTCGATGTTGACGACCGCGCCCTTGTCGAGGCTGTCCAGTACCAGGCCGGGCCAGGAGATGACCGCCACCACCATGACGACCTGGATGCAGATGAAGGCGATGGCGCCCTTGTAGATCTGCGCCGTGGTTACCGCCGGGATGCGCTGGTTGGTCACCCGGTCGTTGTAGTCCCCCTTGGCGGCGACGCTGCGCAGGTAGAACAGCGCGAAGCCGAACGGCGGCGTCAGGAAGGAGGTCTGCAGGTTGATGGCGATGATGACGCCGAACCAGATCAGCGCGTCCGAACCCGGCGGCAGGATGCCGGGGAGGAGCTTCTCCGCCACCGGCGCCAGCAGCGGGATGACGATGAAGGCGATCTCGAAGAAGTCGATGAACATGCCGAGGACGAACACCAGCAGGTTCACCACGATGAGGAAACCGAGCGCGCCGCCGGGCAGCTTGTCGAACAGGTGCTCGACCCACTTCTGGCCGTCGGCGGCGTTGAAGGTGAACGAGAACACCGTCGAGCCGATCAGGATGAACAGCACGAAGCAGGACAGCCGGGTGGTGTTGTCCAGCGCCTGCTTGAGCAGGCTCATGGAGAGCTTGCGCCGGGCCAGGGCCATGATGAAGGCGCCGAGGGCGCCCATGGCGCCACCCTCCGTCGGCGTCGCCAGCCCGAGGAAGATCGTGCCCAGCACCAGGAAGATCAGGATCAGCGGCGGGATCAGCACGAAAGTGACCCGCTCGGAGAGCTTCGACAGCAGGTGCATCCTGGTGAAATGGTTGAGCAGGGCAAGTCCCAGCGCGGTGAACGAGGCGACGGTCATCGACATGATGACGATTTCGTCCCCCGGTGCGGCATTCTCGCGCCCGGTCCACGACTTGATGATGCCGTCGTGGAACTGCGACCAGACGATGCCTGCCGTCGCGGCGAGGATCATCAGAAGGAGCAGCGACTTGTGGCCGCTGGCGCCGTTGGCTTCCTTGTAGATGCGCGCCTCGGCGGGGAGCGCCGGCACCCAGGACGGCCGCACAAAGGCGACGATGATGACGAAGATCGCGTAGAGCGCGACCAGCAGCAGGCCCGGCACCAGGCCGCCGGCGTACATGTCGCCGACCGAGCGGCCGAGCTGGTCGGCCATGACGATCAGCACCAGCGAGGGCGGGATGGCCTGCGCCAGCGTGCCCGAGGCGGTGATGACGCCGGTGGCAATGGTGCGGTTGTAGCCGTAGCGCAGCATGATCGGCAGCGAGATCAGGCCCATCGAGATCACCGCCGCGGCGACGACGCCGGTGGTGGCGGCCAGCAGGGCGCCGACGAAGATCACCGCCAGCGCCAGGCCGCCGCGCAGCGGGCCGAACACCTGGCCGATGGTCTCCAGCAGGTCCTCGGCCATGCCGCTGCGCTCGAGGATGATGCCCATGAAGGTGAAGAAGGGAATCGCCAGCAGCGTGTCGTTCTGCATGATGCCGAAGATGCGCAGCGGCAGCGCCTGGAACAGGTTGGGCGGGAACATGTCCGCTTCCATGCCGAGGAAGCCGAAGAACAGGCCGGTGGCGGCCAGCGAGAAGGCGACCGGGAAGCCGGTGAGCAGGAACAGCAGCAGGCCGCAAAACAGCAGCGGCGTGAAGTTCTGCGCGATGAAGGCCATCATCGTACTTCCTCCTGTACATGCTTGGCGTGCTCCTCGATCTCGCGCGCCAGTTCATCCTCGATCGAGGGCTCTTCGCCGTGGCCGAGCGGGTCGGGAAGGGCGCCGCGCAGGAAGGCGAAGCGCTTGATCAGCTCGGAGGCGGCCTGCAGCAGCAGCAGGGCCATCCCGGCGGGGATCATCAGCATCACCGGCCAGCGGATCAGCCCGCCGGCGTTCTGCGACATCTCGCCGCTGGTCCAGGCGTTCACGAACAGCGGCCAGGACAGCTTGATCAGGAGAATGCACAGCGGGCCGAGGAAAACGAGGATGCCGACGATGTCGATGATGTTGCGCACCCTGGGCGACAGGTGGTTGGAGATGAAGTCGATGCGCACATGGGCGTTCTTCAGGAAGGCGTAGCCGGCGCCGAGCAGGAACACCGCCGAGAAGAGATACCACTGGATCTCCAGCAGGGCGTTCGAACTGGTGTTGAAGGCCTTGCGCACGATGGCGTTGCCGGCGGAAATCAGCACGGCGGCCAATACCAGCCAGATGACGGTGCGGCCGACGCGTTCGCTGAAGGCGTCGATCAGTGTGGAGGCTTTGAGCAAGGTGTTCATGGATTCTCCTATGCGGCCGCGGCGGTGGCCGTGCCCTTTTTTCATGGGCCCTCTCTTGGCGGGCCGGAGCGAAGCGGCGTAAGCGTAATCCGGAACGCCTCGTGATTCCAGTCGTTTTTGCCCCGACTGGCGCAAAATGCAGGTAAACCCTAACATTCGGCTCTTTGCGCATCAATCCGGACCGATCCGCTTCGTGACCGCCACCCGACTTTGCCTCGTTCGCCATGGCGAAACCGCCTGGAATGCGGAGCGCCGCATCCAGGGCCAGCTCGACGTGCCGCTATCCTCGACGGGCCACGCCCAGGCGCGCGCCACCGCCAACTGGCTGGCGCAGGAGGACTTCGCGGCGATTTATTCCAGCGACCTGTCGCGGGCGCTGCACACCGCGGAGGCGGTTGCCCACCTGCTGAGGCTGCCGATCGGGCAACAGGTTGCCCTGCGCGAGCGCCACTACGGCGTGCTGCAGACACTGACTTATGCGGAATTCGAGCAGCGCCATCCGCAGGCGCATGCGCGCTTCCTGGCGCGCGAGGAAGCCTTTGCCCTGCCGGGCGGCGGCGAGAGCCTGCTTCAGTTCGCCGCTCGCGTCAATCAGTGCATCGATGCCATCGTCGCGGCGCATACGGGCAGGCAAGTCCTGGTCGTGACCCACGGCGGCGTGCTAGACGTCCTGCATCGCCGCGCCAGCGGCAAGCCGCTTTCCCTCCCGCGCGACTTCGAGATTCCCAACGCCGGCCTGAACTGGCTGGAAATCGATCGCGGCCGCTGGTCGATTGTCTCCTGGGCCGAGCGCGGTCATCTCGCCGAAACACTGGATGAACTCCCCGGTTGAAGACGCCTCTGTGCGCCTGCTGCGCGTGACTGCGCAGCTGGTGCGCGAGACCCACCCGGGCCGCGAGGCGCCGGTCACGCTGGATAGCTCCCTGGAGCGCGATCTCGGGCTGGATTCCCTGGCGCGCGTCGAGTTGTTGCTGCGGCTTGGCAGGGAATTCGGCGCCAGCCTGCCGGAGGCCGCTCTGGGCGAGGCGGAAACGCCGCGCGACCTGCTGCGTTACCTTGGTCACGCTGCGCCCGCCGCCGCGCCGCAAGCAGCCATCGAACTGCCGCACGGAGCGGCACTGCCGCTGCCGGATGCCGCCGCCACGCTGGTCGAGGTACTGGAGTGGCACGCTGCGCGCACGCCGGATCGCACGCATGTCCTGTTCTGCGTCGAGGACGCACAGGCCGCAGCGATCACCTATGCGGACCTTCACCACGCCGCCCGCGGCATTGCTGCCGGCCTGGTCGCGCGCGGCCTGCAGCCGCAGCAGGCGGTGGCCCTGATGCTGCCGACGGGACGAGATTACCTGGCCTGCTTCTTCGGCATTCTCCTTGCCGGCGGCATTCCCGTGCCGATCTACCCGCCGGCGCGGCTGGCGCAGATCGAGGACCATCTGAAGCGCCATGCGCGCATCCTCGACAACGCCCAGGCCGTGTTCATCGTCACCGTGCCGCAGGCACAGACGGTGGCGGCGCTGCTCTCCGCCCGCGTGCCGAGCCTGGCCGGGATCGTCACGCCGGAAGAGCTCGCGGCCGCGCCCGTCGCGTTCCATTACCGCGCTTCCCCGAACGACATCGCCTTCCTGCAGTACACCTCGGGCAGCACGGGGGACCCGAAGGGCGTCGTGCTGACCCATGCCAACCTGCTCGCCAACCTGCGCGCCATGGGGCCGGCCTTCAAGGTCACCAGCGAGGACGTCTTCGTCTCCTGGCTGCCGCTGTACCACGACATGGGCCTGATCGGCGCCTGGTTCGGCTCG
>CAJPFL010000263.1 GCA_905339315.1 Rhodocyclaceae bacterium | reverse complement strand
GGTGGCGGGTGCCGCCATCGGCGGCCGGCATGGCGCCGGCGTCGGCGCCGGCACCGGCCTGATCGTGGGCAGCATGTCTGGCGCCGGCGCCGCGCAGGTTTCCGCCTACGAGGCCCAGCGCCGTTACGACAATGCCTTCGTACAGTGCATGTATGCGAAGGGGCATCGTGTGCCGGTGTCGGGCCATTACCCGCCGGAGCGGGCACCCCAGCCGGCCGCCCCGCAGTATCCGCCTCCGCCGCCGCCTGCTTCGCGCTAAGGCGAGCCGTCATCCCCGCGCAGGCGGGAATGGCGGGGAGCCAGAAGCTGCGACGGCGCAGGTGATTTACTGGAGCATTTTCCAGGCGCCACTTTCCACCTTGACCATCACTCGGGCGCGCGCATCCATGCCATTATGATTGGCCGGCGACATTGTATATACGCCGTGCGTGCCAGCTACTTCGCGCAGATTTTCCAAGGCGTTGCGCAAAGCCGCGCGGAAGGCGGGTGTGCCGGGCTTGGCGGTTTTCATCGCCTCGGGGGCGGCTTTTTCCAAGAGCACATTTGCATCGTAGGCGTAGCCGGCGAAAGCGTTGCGGTTCTGAACTCCATAGGCGGCATCGTAGGCTTTGACGAAACTGCTCGCTATGGATTTTACGGGGCTGGAATCCGGCAATAGTTCCACCACAACCAGCGGGCCGGTAGGTGCGATCAGGCCTTCCACGCTTTTTCCGCCGACGCGAAGAAAGTCGGGATTGACCATGCCGTGGTTGCCGTAGACGGCACCCTTGTAACCGCGCCCAGCCAGAGAGATCGCGGGCAGCGCACCCGGCGTGCCCGACCCGCCGATGAGCACGGCATCCGGTTTCGCCGCCAATATCTTCAATACCTGAGCCTCGACGCTGGTGTCCGCGCGGGCGTAGCGTTCGTTGGCGACGATATTGATGTTCGCCGGGCCAGACAAGGCAGTGAATGCCTTGTCGATGCCATCGCCCCATGGATCGTTGAAGCCGATGTAGCCCACGGTTTTAACGCCGCTGGCCTGCATGTGCTTGACGACGCCTTCAACCATGAGTGGAATCGATTGCGGTACGACGAAAGTCCAGGTCATCTTCTCCGGCGGCAGGGACATCGGCGCCAAGGCAATCTGAACTACCTTCTGCTCAGCTGCCACTTCGGCGATGGCATGATTGTTTGGAACCGAGGAAGAGCCGAATACGATATCAGCGTTCTCCTCGCTGATGAGTTTGCGAGCGTTCTTCACAGCCTGGGTGGGATCGGAGGCATCATCGAGAACAATGTAACGGACAGGCTGGCCAGCAAGTGTCTTGGGCAGCATATTGAAGGTGTTGCGGTAGTGCACGCCCAAGGAGGCGCCGGGACCGGTGGTGGATACCGTTACCCCGACAGTAATGTCAGAGACAGCCGGCAAGCTGAATCCAGACAATGCGATGCAGGTCAATGCAGTGCGGAATTTCATCGTTTCTCCTCCTGTTTAGACTTCCGGAAAACGCTTGGAAAGCTCGGCGAAGGTCAGCAACTCACGCTTCTCCTCCGAGAGATAGTCGTTGCCAATGCCATACTCATGCCAGCGCGACCGGACCTTTTCCTCGAGCTCGACAGGGAGTTTGTTGATGGGAGGGAAGCGTCTGTTGCCCCAGGACGGGTTGCGCTCGAATTCCCAGCTGCGCGTGGCATCGATTAGCGTGCGGGTCCAGCAACCAGTGCCGTACTTCATCGGATTGGCCTGTTCGCGCGGCGTCGATGGATCGAGGACCGAGCCGAAAGTGGGTCCGAAGTGGGTAATCTGCCCCAGGGCAGGGTTGACCCTGAAGGCCCAGGCCCATTCCAGCGCTTCGCGGTCCCGGATGTCGATATCCTCCTCGACGACCATGACATTCTTGAAAAACCATTGCCCGGCACTCGTGCCCCACAGCGCACTGGCGATCTGCTGCGCATGGCCGCGATATTGCTTGCGGATTTGCACCACGACATGGGTTCCGGTGACGACCGGGGGCATCCATACGTCCGTGATGCCGCCCACGCCTACGTCTTCCAGCATGTTCCAGGCGATAGCCGACCAGCTGTACGCGCACAGAGGCGAATCTTCGCTGGGGAATCCGGGGCGCGCCCCTTCCAGGGTGCCGCGCAGGATCGGGTCCGGCCTGTGGGTGATACGCGACAGCCGCAGCACTGGCTTGGGCGAGGGCGTTCCGCCCGCGTAGCCCGGGTACTCGCCGAAGGGGCCTTCCATCTCAAATGTGGCGGGATTCGGATCGATTGTGCCCTCGATGACGATCTCGGCGCTCGCTGGAATCAGCAGATCGCTGGTTTCGCAGCGGACAAGCTCCACGGGGCGCCCGAGAATCGCGCCCATCATGTCGTACTCGCAAATTCCTTTCGGAAAGGGACTGCCTGCGCAGAAGGGAAGGACATCGTGCCAGCCATGCACGACTGCAACAGGCATGGGCGAGCTTGTTTCCCGATGCTCGGCAAAATGGCTGCCCCAGTGCTGGGTGGGAATCAGCAGTTTGCCGATCTTGTCAGGGGCAATCACCTGGCCGCGATAGATGCCCACATTCATTTGACCATTCTTGGGATTGCGGGTTACGACACCGCAAAAGGTGTCGATAAAGCGTCCGCCGTCCAGGTGATGCCAGTGGGGCACAGGGAATTCGCCCAAATCGAGATCCGCACCGGCCAGCTTGTGCGTCTTGACGGGTCCGGTAGCCACCTCCACCGGTGGAATGCCGCGGCGATAGCAAGCCCTCAGGTGCTGGATGATTGCCTTGTCAGGTGTACCAGTCGGCAGGCCCAGCAACAGGCAAACCTGACGCCGGTTCCCCAGAGTGCCGGTGAGGAATTTCGTGCAGCGGGTGTGTTTGTGGTCGCGGATGTTCTCGAATAACAGCCCCGGACCGTCGAGGCTGAGGTTGATGCGGGCAACGGCACCGATCTCTTCGCGCCAGTCAACCTCGGCGCTGATGCGCCTGAGTTCGCCATGCTTTTCAAGGGTCTCCAGCCAGCTGCGCAGGTCGATACTGTGATTTTCACCCTGAGTCATCATGCCATCGATTCCTAAAAGAGAGCGGCTTCAGTGGATTGGCCAGATCCTAGGCTACGGCGGCGTCCTCGCTACGGTGGGGAGCCACAATATAGCCTTTCATTAAATCGGCCTGTTTCAGTCGGGCTGCGGCGGCGCTGCGCTGCTTGATCGGGCCAAAGCCGCGGATGGTCTCCGGCAGGCGGGCGATCTCGGCGGCCGCCGCCAGGTTGTCGGCGCGCAGGCCGGCCAATACCGTTGCCACCGTCCTCTCGTAGTCGCCGATCAGTTCGCGTTCAAGCCGGCGTTCTTCCGTACGCCCGAACGGGTCGAAGGCGGTGCCGCGCAGGAACTTCAGCTTCGCCAGCGGCTTCATCGCCAGGCGCATCCAGCCGCCGTAGGCGTGCTTCCTCGGCATGCCGGTGTTCGGGTCGGTGCCGCTGAACATCGGGATCGCCAGGTGGAAGCGCAGGCGGTAGTCGCCCTCGAAGGTGGAGGCCAGGGTACGCTCGAATTCCGCGTCGCTGAAGAGGCGCGCCACCTCGTATTCGTCCTTGTAGGCGAGCAGCCTGAAATAGTTGCGCGCGACGGCCTCGGCCAGCGCCTCGCTGCCCGGCAGCACCGCCGACTCGGCGGCGCGCACGCGCTCGACGAGCGCGGCGTAGCGTTGCGCGTAGGCGGCGTCCTGAAAGTCAGTCAGTACGGCACGGCGGCGGGCGACGATTTCGTCGAGGCTCTTCGATAGTTCGTGCGTCGGCAGCAGCGGTTCGCTGGCGGCGACCAGGCGCTCGACTGCCGCCGGATCGTGGGCGGCGCGGCGGCCCCAGAGGAAGGCCGCCTGGTTGTCCCCGACGGCAACCCCGTTCAGCTCGATGGCGCGCAGCAGGGCGTCGAGCGACAGCGGCACGCCACCCTTCTGCCAGGCATAGCCGAGCATGAACAGGTTGGTGCCGATGGAATGGCCCAGGAGCAGCGTCGCGAGGCGGCTGGCGTCGAAGAGGTCGGTGCATTCCGTGCCGACGGCTTCGCGCACCTGTGCTTCCATGGCGGAGAGCGGGAAGGGATGGTCGGGATTGCGCACGAAATCGCCGGTGATGGCCTTGCCGGTGTTGACGATGGCGCGGGTGCGGCCGGTCTGGGTCTTCACCAGGGCGTCGTTGCTGACGGCGACGACGATGTCGCAGCCGAGGAGGGTATCGGCCTCGCCGGTGGCGATGCGCGTGGCGTACAGCTGCTCCTGGCGCGCGGCGAGGCGCACGTGCGACATCACGGCGCCGCCCTTCTGCGCGAGGCCGGTCATGTCGAGCACCGAGACGCCCTTGCCCTCGAGGTGGGCGGCCATCCCGATCAGGGCGCCGATGGTGACGACGCCGGTGCCGCCGACGCCGGCGACGAGGATGCCGAAAGGCCTCTCCAGGCTGGGCAGCACCGGTTCGGGCAGGTCGGCGAAGTCGCCGGCGCCGGCCTGCAGTGCCTTGCCGCGCCGCAGCTGGCCGCCGTGCACGGTGAGGATGCTCGGGCAGAAGCCGGAGACGCAGGCGTAATCCTTGTTGCAGGTGGACTGGTCGATGGCGCGCTTCCTGCCGAACTCGGTTTCCACCGGTACGACGGAAAGGCAGTTCGACTTGGCGCTGCAGTCGCCGCAGCCCTCGCACACCTGCTCGTTGATGAAGACGCGCACGGCCGGGTCGGGGAACCTGCCGCGCTTGCGCCGGCGGCGTTTTTCGGCGGCGCAGGTCTGGTCGTACACCAGCACGGTGACGCCCGGCGTGTCGCGCAGTTCGCCCTGGGTGCGCTCCAGTTCGTCGCGGTGGCGGATTTCCGCCCCTTCGGCGAAGCCGGGGCTGCTGCCGTACTTGGCGGGATCGTCGGCCAGCACGACGATGCGCCGCACCCCCTCGGCGGCGATCTGGCGCGTGATCTGCGGCACGGTCAGCGGGCCGTCGACCGGCTGGCCGCCGGTCATTGCCACGGCGTCGTTGTAGAGCAGCTTGTAGGTGATGTTCACCCCGGCGGCGACGGCGGCGCGAATCGCGAGCAGGCCGGAGTGGTAATAGGTGCCGTCGCCCATGTTGGCGAAGACGTGCTTCGTGCCGGAGTGCCCGGCCATGCCGAACCAGGTGGCGCCTTCGCCGCCCATCTGGCTGATGGTAACGGTGTTGCGGCCCATCCAAACCGCCATCAGGTGGCAGCCGACGCCGCCGAGCGCGCAGGAGCCCTCCGGCACGCGCGTTGACAGGTTGTGCGGACAGCCCGGGCAGAAATAGGGCGTGCGCATCATCGCCAGTTTCGATCCGGCCAGGGCCTGGTCCTTGGCTTCGAGGAAGGCCAGCCGCTCGCGGATTTTTTCCGAGGTGTGGAAACGCGCGATGCGCGCGGCGATGGCGCGGGCGACGATGGACGGCGTCAGCTCGGC
>CAJPFL010000262.1 GCA_905339315.1 Rhodocyclaceae bacterium | reverse complement strand
TGGCAGACGTTGACCGGCAGCATGACGTCGCGGTGCTCGGCGACCTTGTAGGCCATGATGGTGGTGTCGAGCACCTCCTGCACGGTCTCGCAGTACATCTGGATCCAGCCGACCTCGCGCACGCTCATGGCGTCCTGGTGGCCGCCCCAGACGCTCTGCGGCGTCAGCGTGTCGCGGGTGACGATCGACATCACCATCGGCATGCGCAGGCCGGGCGTGCGCAGGTAGGGCTCGAACATGAAGGCCAGGCCCGGGCCGCAGGTGCCGGTGTAGGCGCGCGCGCCGGCGAGCACGCCGCCATGGAGCACGGAGAGCACCGAGTGCTCGCCCTCGACGTCGACGATCTCGGCGTTCAACTTGCCGTCGGCGACGAACTTGGCGAGGTACTCGACCAGCGAGGACTGCGGCGTGATCGGATACACCGCCACCATGTCGACGCGCGCCAGGGTCACCGCCCAGGCGGCGGCCTCGTTGCCGTCGCAGACGATGGCTTTCGATTTGGGTTTGAGCACGGCCGACATCAGGCGCCCTCCCCGACCATGGTGATCGCCCGCTGCGGGCATTCCGTGGCGCAGATGCCGCAGCCCTTGCAGGTGGCGAGGTTGATGTCGAACCAGGCGGCCTTCTCGACGACGCACTGCACCGGGCAATAGAGCCAGCAGACGGCGCATTTCACGCACTTGGCGCGGTCGACCACCGGCTTCATGCTGCGCCAGTCGCCCGGCAGCATGGGGTTCATCTTCGTGGCGATCGGGCACAGGTCGCCGGGGACCTGCGACGAGTCGAACATCGGGTAGGACTGCTGCTTGATCGTCATGCCGCGGCCCTCCTGTCGAATTTGTGCACCGTCGTTTCGTGGTAGCCGCGCTCCAGCGCCTGCAGGTTCTGCTGCAGGCCGGCGTCGCGGAAGTCGGAGTCCTCGACCGCCGCGCGCAGGGAATCGAGGGACACCAGCCCGGTGGTTTTGGCAAAGGCGCCGAGCATCAGGGTGTTGGTGATGGGCCGCTTGAAGATGTCGAGGGCGATGGCGACGGCGTCGCACAGGCCGACGGTGGCGACCTTGTCCGGCACCTCAAGCTCGCCGATGGGCTTGCCGGTGGTCTGGATCCAGGTGCCGTTGTCGCGGATGCCGTCAAAGACGTTCACCGCGCGGCCGACGGTCGGGTCGATGCACAGCACGCAGTCGGGCCGGTAGATGTTGGTCATCTGGCGGATCTCGCGCGTGTCCATGCGCAGGAAGCTCGCCACCGGCGCGCCGCGCCGCTCGAAGCCGAACGACGGCACGGCGACGACGTGCTTGCCTTCATTCACCAAGGCGGCGGCAAGGATGCCGCCGGCCATCACCGCGCCCTGGCCGCCGCGGCCGTGTATCCTGATTTCGTACATCCCCTGCTCCTTTTCTGGAGGGTCTCTCTAGGGGAAAAGCGACCGGCTGAAGCCGGTTCTGCTCTATTTCGTCCAGCCCGGCTTGATGCCCGGCTGGACTTCGCCCTGCCCGCGCACCGGCAGGACCGGCAATGCATAACCCTGATTGTAGGCCGCCCGGGCGACGATGGTGAATTTCAGCCACCAGCCGGCCACCAGGGCGACCGCGCCGGCCAGAACGGCAAACATCGGCAGCACGCCGCCGTAGAAGATGCCGGCGACGATGAGGATCTCCGGCGCCAGCTGGCCGAGCATCTCGAACTTGGCGCCGAACGGCCGCAGCACCTCCATCGCCTGCTTCGGCAGGCCGCTCTTCTCCAGCGCCTTGAAATACACCGTCCAGGCAATGCGGCGCAGGATCAGCGCGCCGAGCAGCACGGCAGCCAGCCAGCGCGGCGAGGTCCCGGGCAGGAAGGCGGCGAGCAGCGTCGCCAGCCCGGCGCCCTCGACGAAGCCGGTGGCGAGGATCAGCGACACGATCTTCGGCTCGCGCCAGGCGGGAATGCCCTTGGCCGCCTGCAGGATGCGTCCCTGGCAATACAGGAAGCCGACGCCCAGCAGCGCCGCCATGCCGACGAACACGCCGCCGCCCATCCAGACCGCGGCGAGCGCGGTGAGGAACAGCGGCACCGCGACGATGCCCTCGCGCGTCATCCACGACGTCTGCGGGTGGAAGAAGACGTTGATCGCGCGCAACGGCCTGCCGATCTCCAGCCAGACGCAGGTCAGGCCGGCGCCGATGAAGGCCAGCGCCAGCAGCGCCTGGATGCGGTAGGCGTCAACGCTGCCCGAGGCCAGGGTGGCGAAGAACAGCAGCCCGGTGCCGGTGCCGCCGCCGATGAAGTTGCCGGCGGCGCGCCAGTCCCAGTTGGTCTGGTGCCAGGGGGTGATGCGGCCGGGGGGAATCTTGATGTCGCTCATGT
>CAJPFL010000261.1 GCA_905339315.1 Rhodocyclaceae bacterium | reverse complement strand
GGCTGGTAGGAAGCGCATGCAGTCGTATATCCGGCATCGTAAGTGGGCTCTCGTTGGCCCGTGCCGACATGGAATCTGCGCACGCAGTGCCAATCGTTACAAGCGGCAAGCATGAAGCTGCCGGCAGAGTTATCGGCATCGTTGCGTGAGGGTGCGACCCGTTTAGCCATGATGGGCGATCAGTCTCAAAGCAAGCGCGGGGACGTGGAACTCAATATATTTCCTTGCAGACTAGACGGCCACGGCGAACGCCTTGCGCGCGATCTTGCGCTGCTGCCTGGGCGCCGGCTGGCCGTACGGTGTGGCATCGCGCAAGGTGGCGTAGCAGATCCTCGCCAGCTTGTTGGCCAGCGCACAGGCCGCCTTGTTGTGGTTGGTGCGCCCCTCCACGGTGGTGGCCCAGGTGCGCAGCCCGTCGATCTTTTTACCGGCGCGCCGCGCCACCGTAGCCGCGCGCAGCACCGAGCGCGCCCCGTGGGTGAGCAGCATGCGCAGGTAGCGGTCGCCGCGTTTCGAGATGCGGCCCAGCACCTGGCGGCTGCCGGAACTGAACTCCCGCGGCGTCAGCCCGAACCAGCTTGCAAAATGCCGGGCATCCTTGAAGTGCGACACCTGCCCGCCGGTGGTGGCCACCATCGCCGTTGCTGTCAGCAGGCCGACGCCGGGAATCGTCAGCAGCGTCGTACAGGCCGGACTGTGTTTGGCCACCACGGACAATTCGCGCTCCAACTGGGCGATGCGGGCTTCGAGCAGGCGGATTTCCTCGACCAGCAATTTCATCGAGCCGCGAATCAGTCCGGGCACCGGCGAATTGGGGTCGGCCAGCACCCGGCTGATGGCTTCGACCCCGGTGCGCGCCCCTTGCGGGATGGCAAGACCGAACTCCCGGCAGAATCCGCGCAGCGCGTTGATGCGCGAGGTGCGCGTACTCATCCACAGCGAGCGGGTACGGTGCAGGCCCTGCAACGCCTGCTGCTCGACGGACTTGACGCGCACCGGCACGATGTCCGAGGCACGCGCCGCTTCGAGCAGCGCACAGGCATCGGCGGCATCGGTCTTGTTGCGCTTCACATAGGCACGAACATAGGCGGCGGGCAGAAGCTTGACCTCGATGCCCAGCCCGTTGATCCAGCGCGCCCAGTGGTGAGCGGAGCCACACGCTTCCATGATGACCAGCGTGACATCGCGATTCTGAAACCAGCGCTCGAACTGGGCGCGGGTGAGGCGATGCGACTCGACGACCTTCCAGGTCGCATCGGCCACGGCCAGCTGGAAGACGCTTTTTGCCAGATCGACAGCAACGGTAGTAGCATGCATTTTGGATTCCCCCTCGGAGTTGATCGGTGCTGACACCCACGTCCAATGAGCTTCAGCCGCGCAAAGACTGCGCCAACAAAAGGGGGGAGTCCATCCCATCAGTCGAGAGGGACCGCCCCAAAGCTGCGCTTTGGGGTTCCCTCCGCGGCTTCGCCGCTCCGGCGGCCCCTCACCTACAACGTTAGGCGTCATCAACATCGTGCAATTTGCTGGCACCTTCTCAGTCATCCTCGTCCTCGCAGTTGCCATGCTGCTTTATAGCTTCGCGATGTTCGACCGCTTGGTGCGCGCCGAATACAAGCAAGACCGACAAGCCTGGGAGGCCGACGGCCGACCTCGCGGGTTTTTCTGGCGAGCACCAGAGTGCACGTGGTTCCGAAGCGCGTGGGCCATCAATCGTCTATCATTTGTTTGGCTGTTCAAGACGCCACCATGGGCCGCGAGTTCGGTAACGTGTCGCGCCTTACTCAGGCGCTGGCGTATTTGCGTCCTGGCCTGGAACGCCCTTGTTTTGGGGTCGCTGTTTCTCGTTGCTCTGGTCTTACGATAACTATGCCGCCTAACCCTGCGTATATGGACTCCCCCCGAAGTCAAGAGAACTGACCGGTAGTGCTGGCTGGTAGGAAGCGCATGCAGTCGTATATCCGGCATCGTAAGTGGGCTCTCGTTGGCCCGTGCCGACATGGAATCTGCGCACGCAGTGCCAATC
>CAJPFL010000260.1 GCA_905339315.1 Rhodocyclaceae bacterium | reverse complement strand
TCCTTCCGCTTCCTGCAGCAGGCCATCGAGTACGAGGCGCGCTGGCAGGTCGAGACGCTGGAGGACGGCGGCCGCATCGTCCAGTCGACGGTGCTGTTCGACCCGGCGACCGGCGAGACGCGCGCCATGCGCTCGAAGGAGGAGGCGCACGACTACCGCTACTTCCCCGACCCCGACCTGCTGCCGCTGGAGATTTCCGCCGCCTGGATCGGCGAGGTCGAGGCCGGCATGCCGGAACTGCCCGAGGCGATGAAAGCCCGCTTCGAGGCCGACTACGGGCTGTCGCCCTATGACGCGGCTGCCCTGACGGCCTCGCGCGAGACCGCCGGCTACTTCGAACAGGCCGCCGGCCAGGGCCATGCCAAGCTCTGCGCCAACTGGGTGATGGGCGAACTGGCCGCGCGCCTGAACCGGGAGGAAAAGGAGATTGCGGCCGCGCCGGTCGGTCCGCTGCAACTCGCCGGCCTGGTGGCGCGCATTGCCGACAGCACCCTCTCCGGCAAGCTCGCCAAGGATGTCTTCGAGGCCCTGTGGAATGGAGAAGGCAAGGACGCCGATGCGATCATCGAGGCGAAGGGCCTGAAGCAGATCTCCGATGCCGGCGCGCTGGAGAAGATCATCGACGCGGTGCTCGCCGCCAACCCGAAGTCGGTGGAGGAGTTCCGCGCCGGCAAGGAGAAGGCCTTCAACGCGCTGGTCGGCCAGGCCATGAAGGCCACCAGGGGCAAGGCCAATCCGCAGCAGGTGAATGAGTTGCTGAAAAAGAAGCTAGCCGGCTGATACGGAAATCGCGATCAGCAGCTGCGCCGCCCAGTAGGTTGCCAGGGTGACGGCGCGCGCGGCGCGGAAGGGCCAGCGGAAGCGGTCGATCGCCAGCACCGCATCGGAGACGACGAACAGGCCGGCGCCGACCGCCGCCGCCAGCGCCACGGCGCTGCCGGAGGCGTACCAGCGCCCGGTCGCCTGCCCGGCCATCGCGGCAATCACGATCACATACACCACTACCGGCCCGCGCAAGGCGGGCTTCAGCCCCGGCCAGACCAGCGCCACCACCATCCCGCCCGCCGCGAAAAAGGGCAGCCACAGCAGCAGGCCGGCGCCGAACGGCACCTCGATGCTGAAGGCCCGGAGGTAGCAGAGGTGGGCCAGCAGAAAGCTCGCCAGCCCGGCGACGAAGCGGTCGCGCGGCAGCATGAGAAAGACGTCGCCGGCCGTCGACAACAGCAGGCCGGCGGCAATCGCCCATTGATAGTCGGGCCGGGCCGGGGACAGGGAGAGGGCCAGCGCCAGGATCAGCAGCGTCGCCAGCGGCTTGAAGGCGTAGACCTGCCAGTGCTGCCGGTCTTCGAGGTAGTGGGCGCGGATGGCCAGGACGGCGACCAGGACGGCGGCGGCGGCGAGGCCGGTCTGGAGGGTCGGCATCGGCCGAAATCAGCGCGGCCGGGCGTTGGCGCCGGCAGGCGGCGGGGCGGACGGCCCGGGCTTGCCGTCCGCCTTCTTTTGCGACAGTTCGCGGTAGCGCAGTTTTTCGCTCTCGTACCGGGCCTTGACGATCTCGATGTCCTTCTGCCTTTCTTCAATGACCGCCTGCTGCGCCTTCATCTCGGTGTCGTTGTCGCGAATCTGCGCCTGCAACTGCGGCGGCATGGGGCTTTTCCTGTAGAACTCCGCCTCGCCATCGAGCTTCTGCTTCTGCTTCGCCAGCTCGGCCTGTTTTTCCTGTGCCGCCCTGATGCTTTTCTGGATATCGGCAACGACGCGGTCGCGCGTCTGGTCGATGTCCTGCTCGCTGGTATACGTCGCCAGCAGGGCGCGGTTCCTGCGATCCTGCTCCATCCGCCTGGCTTCGTCTTCCTTGGCCTTCCTGGCTTCGGCCTCCCTGGCCGCCCGCTGCTCGGCGGTCGGCGGCGCGTCGACGCGCCTGATGGTCACGCCCTGCGCATTGATCTCGCGGTAGGCGCGGCCGTAGCACTGCTGCGGCAGCACGTCGGAACATGCCTGCCTGCCGTTGGCGTCGGTGCAACAGTACGTCTTGCGCCCCTGCGCCGTCGCCGGCAGGGGCAGCATTGCCGCAACCAGCAGCAGCAGGGCGGAGCCTGACCTCATGTTCATTCCTTTATCCCGTATTGTTGGCGGTATCGCAGTACGGCTTGCAAATTCTGCGCCAGTTCCGGCCGTCCCCCGAGATAGGCCAGCAAATCCTCCAGCGATGCCACTGCCACCACCGGAATGCCGTAGGCCTGCCGCACTTCCTGCACGGCGGAAAGTTCGCCCTGGCCGCGCTCCATGCGGTCGAGCGCAATCAGCACCCCGCAGGGCGCGGCGCCGGCGCCGCGGATCAGCTCGACCGACTCGCGCACCGAGGTGCCGGCGGAGATGACGTCGTCGACGATGAGCACCCGCCCCGAAAGCGGGGCGCCGATCAGGGTGCCGCCCTCGCCGTGATCCTTGGCTTCCTTGCGGTTGAAGCAATACGGCAGATTGCGCCCTTTTTGCGCCAGGGCGATGGCCGTGCCGGCGACCAGCGGGATGCCCTTGTAGGCCGGCCCGAACAGCATGTCGCAGGGCAGCCCGGCGTCGAGGATGGCGCGGGCGTAGAAATCCGTCAGCCGGTTGAGCGAGGCGCCGTCGTTGAACAATCCGGCATTGAAGAAATACGGGCTCTGCCGGCCGGCCTTGGTCTTGAACTCGCCGAAGCGCAGCACCCCCGTGTCGACCGCAAAGGCAATGAACTCGCCGCTACAATCCATCTTTCCCGTCCGGATATTGCGAATGCTGCGTATCATAACCCTGAACCTGAACGGCATCCGTTCGGCCGCCCGCAAGGGCTTCTTCGACTGGCTGCAGCGGCAGGACGCCGACCTCGTCTGCCTGCAGGAACTCAAGGCCCAGGCCGGCGACCTGCCGCGCGAATGTCTCCATCCGGAAGGCTATTTCGGCTACTTCCATTGCGCGGAGAAGAAGGGCTACAGCGGCGTCGGCCTCTACAGCCGGCGTCCGCCGGAGCAGGTCATCGAGGGCTTCGGCATTCCCGAGTTCGACGCCGAGGGGCGCTACCTCGAGGCGGTGTTCGGCAAGCTGTCCGTCGTCTCCGTCTACCTGCCTTCCGGCTCCTCCTCGCCCGAGCGCCAGGCGGCGAAATTCCGCTTCCTCGAGCGCTTCCGGCCCCACCTGGAACAGCTCCGGCGTTCGCGGCGCGAGGTCCTGCTGTGCGGCGACTGGAACATCGCCCACCGGGAAATCGACCTGAAGAACTGGAAGGGCAACCTGAAGAATTCGGGCTTCCTGCCCGAGGAGCGCGCCTGGATGAGCGAAGTGTTCGGGCCGGCCGGCTTCGTCGATGTCTACCGGCGCCTGCATCCGCAGGCCGAAGGGGAGGCCTATACCTGGTGGTCGAACCGCGGCCAGGCGCGGGCGAAGAACGTCGGCTGGCGCATCGACTACCAGATCGCCACGCCCGGCCTGGCCGCCGCCGCACGCCGGGCAGCGGTTTACAAGGGGACGTGGTTCTCCGATCACGCGCCCCTCACGGTCGATTACGATTATGACGCCGGTTGACGGGGAGGATTGACCCGCGCATTTGCCTTCGCCTGTAAAAATCGGTAGCCTTGAGAGCGGATATCACCCATTCATGCGGAGAGTACAGCCATGTCCGAAATGACCGAAGTCAACAAGCAAAAACTCATCGCCGATCTCAAGGTCGTCGTCGCCGACGCCGAGGAGATACTCAAGGCCACCGCCGGCCAGGCGGGCGAGAAAATGTCCGAGCTGCGCGCCAAGCTGCAGGACCACCTGACCAGCGCCCGCCACAACCTGGCCGAGGCGCAGGCGGCCGTTGCGGAGCGCACCAAGCAGGTGGCGCGCGCCACCGACGACTACGTTCACGACAATCCGTGGCGCTCGATCGGCATCGCCGCCGGCATCGGCTTCATCGTCGGCCTGCTCATCGGCCGCCGCTGATCGCTTCCTGAAGCATGGCGCCCGCACCAGGCAGCCTGGGTTCGCGCCTGCGCAGCTCCATCGCCGGCGCGCTCGGCCTCCTGCAGACGCGGCTGGAACTCCTCGCCACCGAATTCCAGGAGGAAAAGCTGCGCCTCGGCAGCCTGCTGGGCTACGCGGCGGCGGCGTTTTTCTTTCTCGGCTTCGGTGCGGTGATGCTGGCGCTGTTCCTGACGGTGCTGCTGTGGGACAGCCACCGCCTGCTGGCGCTGGGCATCTTCACCGCCCTGTTCCTCGCCATCGGCATCCTTGCGGCACTGGCCGCCGCCCGCATCGGGCGCCAGGGCTCGCGCCTGTTCGCCGCCAGCATCGCCGAGCTGGCGCAGGACCGCGAGATGATCCGGCCGGAAAATGAACCCGAAGGTCGTTGAACTGGCGCTGAAGAAGCAGCGGCTGCAATTGCAGGCGGCGGCGCAGCGCGTCATGATCCTGCAGGCCCTCGAGTCGGCCGCGCCCGCTTTCGGCGCGGCCGAAAAGGTCCGCTCCGGCTGGCGCTGGGCCAAGGCCCATCCGGAGTGGCTGGCCGGCATCGGCGTCGCCCTGCTGGTCGCCCGTCCGCGCGCCTGCTTCCGCTGGGCGAAGCGCGGCTTCTTCGCCTGGCGCTCGCTGCGCCGGCTGCGCGGCGCCATCGATGCCTTCCTCGCGCCCGCCGACCAGCCGCGTCCTCAGCCCTGGTCTTCCCGCTTCGCCTGATCCTCCAGCATCCTCCTCACCCACGGCAGCAGCAGGTAGGCAGGGAAGGCCAGGAAGAAGGTCAGCAGGAAATACGGCGCGTAGCCCATCGCGTGCGCGCCGAGGCCGCCGGCCCAGCCGGCCACCGAGCGCGAGGCGGCGAACACCGAGGAGAGCAGGGCGTATTCGGCGGCGCTGTGCTCGCGCCGCACGATGGCCATCAGGAAGGCGAGGAAGGCCGCCGTGCCGAGGCCGCCGGTGAAGGATTCCAGCGCGCTGGCCGCGTAGATCAGCGCGCGATGCTCCGGCAGCGGCACGCCGCCGAGCGGGATGGCCCAGGCGGCGAGGGCATAGGCGAGGTTCGACACGGCCTGCGCCAGGCCGAGCACCCACAAGGCCCTGAAGATGCCGGCACGGTCGGCGTACCAGCCGCCGGCCAGCCCGCCGGCGATCGACAGCACCAGGCCGAGATTCACCGACACCAGGCCGATCTCGGCGGCGGAAAAGCCGGCATCCACCCAGAACGGCTTGACCATGAAACCCATCGAGGCGTCGCCCAGCTTGAAGATCAGCACGAAAGTCAGCACCGGCAGGACGCCGGGGCGCTGCATCATCTCGGCGAGCGCGCCGAACAGCGCGCCCGCGGGCGCCTCGCCTTGCCGCCCTGCTTCGTCCCGCTTTCCCGCCAGGCGCAGCAGGCCGTAGGCCGCCGCCGCCGCCGCGGCCATCGCCGGCCACAGCCAGGTCCAGCGCGAGGAGAGCCTGAGCGCGCCGTCGGCCAGCCAGAGCGTCCCCAGCAGCACCGTGACGAGCGCCGCCGCACCGTGCGGCTGCGCCAGGAAGGCGCGGATCTCCTGCGCCAGCCCGGCCGCCGGCGGCCGCGCGCGCGCCTGCTCGCGCGGCGCCAGCAGGCAGGCGCCGGCGCAGGCCGCGAACAGGACGGCGGCGCAGAGGAAGGCGCCCGGCCAGCCGACGAGGTCGGAGGCCATCAGCACCAGGCCGGAGGTGATCATGCCGGCGCGGTAGAAGCCGATGCGCAGGCCGTTGCCGCGCCCCATCTCGTCGCGCCGCAGCAGCTCGATGGTGTAGCCGTCGATGGCGATGTCGTTGGTGGCCGAGAGCACGGCGAAGACGGCGATGGCCGCCCAGACCCAGTGCGGCAGGCCGGCCGAGGCGGCGAAGGCGATCATCACGGCGCCCATGCCGAGGTCGGCGGCGGCCATCCAGCGGCGGTGATGGCGGAAGCGGTCCACCGCCGGCGCCCAGAGGAATTTCAGGGTCCACGCCAGGCCGAGCAGGGAGAGGACGCCGATGTCGCGCAGGTCGACGCCCTGCTGGCGGAAGTAGACGGGAAAGATCTCGTAGAAGATGCCGAGGGGAAAGCCCTCGGCGAAATACAGCACCGCCACCCAGAAGAACTTCGAGCGCAGCAGCGGCGTGCCGGAACTCAACCGGCGGTCCCCAGGCGATAGACGGCGATGCTGGCGTTGAGGTTGAGGTCCTCGCTGACGCTGGCTTCGCCGTCGAAGCCGAGGCGCTCGCGCAGGACGATGCCGCGCTCGGCGCACAGCGCCTCGAAATCGGCCATGGTGAAGAAGCGCACGTTGGGCGAGTTGTACCACTGGTAGGGAAGCGTCTCCGACACCGGCATGCGGCCTTTTGCAATCGCCTCGCGATGGCTGCGCTGGCCGAAGTTGGGGAAGCTCACCACCGCCTCGCGGCCGACGCGCAGCATCTCGGCGAGCAGCTGCTCGGTATGGCGCACCGTCTGCAGCGACAGCGACATGACGACGTGGTCGAAGAAGCCGTCCTCGAAGCCGGAGAGGCCGGCGTCGAGGTCGATCTGGATGACGTTGACGCCGTTGCGGATGCAGGCGAGGACGTTGTCGGCGTCGTTGTCCACGCCGTAGCCGAGCACGCCCTTCTCGTCCCGCAGGTAGCGCAGCAGGCTGCCGTCGCCGCAGCCGAGGTCGAGCACCTTCTCGCCCGGCTTGATCCACTTGGCGATGACGTCGAAGTCGAAGCGTCCCAGGACATTGGTCATACCGCCGCCTCCGGACCGTCGCCACAGAAATCAAGGCTGCGCTGTCGGCGGCCAGCGGCATTCGCGGCCGGTCGCATCCCCGCCAGGCGGGGCGCCCGCGTAAGAGGAGCCTCGGAACGTGCGACCTGGAGCGGGCGCATGGCACGCCATGCACGCCGACGCGGGCGTTCGCCCGCCTCCGCGGTCGCATCCCGCCTGCGGCGGGAGCCCTGCTCCACGCTCCGGCGTGCCTGCTCCCTGCTCATACCGCTATCCCCTCGAAATACGCCCGCATCACGGCATGGTAGCGCGGGTCGTCGAGCAGGAAGGAATCGTGGCCGGCCATCGATTCGATTTCGGCGTAGCTGACCGCGAGGCGGTTGTGCACCAGGCCGTAGACGATCTCGCGCGAGCGCTCCGGCGCGAAGCGCCAGTCGGTGGAGAAGGAGACGACGAGGAATTTCGCACGCGCGCGCGCCAGCGCCGCGGCCAGGTTGCCGTCGTGATCGCGCGCCGGATCGAAATAGTCGAGCGCCTTGGTGGTGATGAGGTAGGTGTTGGCGTCGAAATAGCCGGCGAACTTGTCGCCCTGGTAGCGCAGGTAGGACTCGATCTCGAAATCGACGTCGTAGCCGAAATTCAGCACGCTCTGGCGCAGCTTGCGGCCGAACTTCTCCGCCATCTGGTCGTCGGACAGGTAGGTGATGTGCCCGAGCATGCGCGCCAGCCGCAGCCCGCGCGCGGGCACGACGCCGTGCTCGCGGTAATGGCCGCCGTGAAAATCCGGATCGGTGAGGATGGCCTGGCGCGCCACCTCGTTGAAGGCGATGTTCTGCGCAGTCAGCTTCGGCGCCGAGGCGATGACCAGGGCGTGGCGGATGCGCCCGGGGTATTCCAGCGTCCACTGCAGGGCCTGCATGCCGCCGAGGCTGCCGCCGACCACCGCTGCCCAGGCATCGATGCCGAGCCGGTCGGCCAGGCGTGCCTGGGTGGCCACCCAGTCCTCGACGATGACGACCGGGAAATCCGCCCCCCAGGGCTTGCCGGTGGCCGGGTTGGTCGACACCGGCCCGGTCGAGCCGTAGCAGCCGCCGAGGTTGTTGACGCCGACGACGAAGAACTTGCGCGTGTCGAGCGGCTTGCCGGGGCCGACGAGGTTGTCCCACCAGCCGATGTTTTTCGGATCGTCCGCATGCCGGCCGGCGACATGGTGGTTGCCCGACAGGGCATGGCAGACCAGCACGGCGTTCGAGCGGGCGGCATTCAGCTCGCCGTAGGTTTCGTACACCAGCTCGAAAGCCGGCAGCACGGCGCCGCCCGCGAGGGTGATCGGGGTGTCGAAATGGGCGCGCTGCGGCGCCACTTCACCAACGCTGTCGTTCGCTTCGTCCATGCAATAAAAAACCCAGTCGGCTCAAGGCAGCAAAGCGGGACTGGGTGATCGCCCTCGCTTTAGCCGTATTTTTTAAGCGCCCGCAAGCTGACGGTCAAATCGGCGCTGTCGGGCAAAGTTACCTCGGCGGTCGGCGTATGTCAAATCGCGTTCAGCCGTTCCAGCTGCTGGCGCAGCCTGGCCGGATCGTCGGTATTCAGCAGGCGCCCGACCTTTCGGCGCAGGTCGGCGAGATTGCTGCCCAGCACTTCCTGCTTGACCTCGAGGATCTGCGCCGGATGCATCGAGAACTGGCGCAGGCCCATGCCGAGCAGCAGGCGCGTCAGGCGCGGGTCGCCGGCCATTTCGCCGCACACCGCCACCGGCAGGCCGGCGCGCGCGCCGGCCTGGATGGTATGGGCGATCAGGCGCAGCACCGCCGGGTGTAGCGGATCGTAGAGATGCGCCACCGCCTCGTCGGTGCGGTCGATGGCCAGGGTGTACTGGATCAGGTCGTTGGTGCCGATCGAAAGGAAATCCAGCTTCTCGAGGAATACCCCCAGGGCCAGCGCCGCGGCCGGGATCTCGATCATGCCGCCGACCTCGATGCCTTCGTCGAAGGGTTCCCCGCGCGCGCGCAACTGCTCCTTCGCCTGGCCGATCAGCGCCAGCGTCTGGGCGATCTCGTGGGCATGCGCCAGCATCGGCACCAGCACCTTGACGCGCCCGTGGTGGGAGGCGCGCAGGATGGCGCGCAACTGCGTCAGGAACAGCTGCGGCTCGGCCAGGCAATAGCGGATGGCGCGCTGCCCGAGCGCCGGGTTGGCCTCGGTACGCTCGACGCCGCGCAGGTTCTTGTCGGCGCCGATGTCGAGGGTGCGGATGACGACCGGGCGCCCGTTCAGCGCCTCGGCGACGCTGCGGTAGGCGGCGTACTGCTCCTCTTCGCCGGGCATGCCGTCGCGGTTGAGGAACAGGAACTCGGTGCGGAACAGGCCGACGCCGGCCGCATCCACCGCCTTCACCTGGGGCAGGTCGCCCGGCAGCTCGATGTTGGCATCCAGCTCGATCTCGATGCCGTCGAGGGTGGCGGCACGCGCCTTCTTCAGGCGCTTGAGCTTGGCGCGCTCCAGTTCCAGCGCGCTCTTGCGCAGGCGGTATTCCTCCAGCACGCGGGCATCGGGATCGACGATCAGCACGCCGCGCGTGCCGTCGACGATCAGCATGTCGTCCTCGCGAATCAGGTCGCGCGCATGGTGCAGGCCGACCACCGCCGGGATGGCCAGGCTGCGCGCGACGATGGCGGTGTGCGAGGTGGCGCCGCCCAGGTCGGTGACGAAGCCGCCGATCTTGAGCTGCTTGAACTGGATGGTGTCGGCCGGCGACAGGTCGTGGGCGACGACGATGAGCTGCTCGCCGCGACCATGCCTGGGCGGATGGCCGGGGTGGCCCAGCAGCACCTTCAGCAGGCGCTCGACCACCTGCACGACGTCGGCCTTGCGTTCGCGCAGGTAGGCGTCCTCGATCTGCTCGAACTGCTCGACGAGCTGGTCCATCTGCTGCACCAGCGCCCACTCGGCGTTGCAGCGCCGCTCGCGGATCAGCTGGCGCGTGGCCTCGATCAGCAGGGGGTCGGCCAGCAGCATGTGGTGCAGGTCGATGAACGCCGTCAGTTCGGCCGGGGCGCTGGCGTCGGCGCCGGCCATCAGGGCATCGAGCTCGGCCTGCACCCCGGCCACCGCCCGGTCGAGGCGCGCCACCTCCTCGTCGATGTAGCGGCCGGGCAGGACGTAGTGCTCGACCTCGCGCGTCGCGTGGGAAACGAGGTGGGCATGGCCGATGGCAATGCCATTCGATACGGCGAGGCCGTGCAGGGAAAAGCTCATTCGCCTTCGCCGAACCTGTCGGCGATCAGCTTGAGGATGGAGTGCAGGGCGGCGTCGGCGTCGGCGCCTTCGGTGTCGACGATGATCGTCGCGCCCTTGCCGGCGGCCAGCATCATGACGCCCATGATGCTCTTGGCATTGACGCGGCGGCCGCTGCGCTCCAGCCAGACTTCGCTGGAAAAGGCCGTCGCCGTCTGGGTCAGCTTGGCCGAGGCGCGGGCATGCAGGCCGAGCTTGTTGACGATCTCGGCTTCAGCCCGCGGCATCGCGCGCGCCCTTCATCAGCATCACGCCGTCGCGGCCGCCGGCGACGGCCTTGGTGACGAGCGTCTCCAGGTCCTTCTCGCGGTAGGTCAGGGCGCGCAGCAGCATCGGCAGGTTCACGCCGGCCACGCCCTCGATGCGCCCCGGCTGCAGCAGCTTCAGGGCGACGTTGCTCGGCGTGGCGCCGAAGATGTCGGTGAGCAGCAGCACACCCTGGCCGCTGTCGACCAGCTTCAGCATGTCGCGGGCGAGCGGCAGGGCGTCGAGCGGGTCGTCCTGGCCGGAGACGCCGAGCTGGACGATCTGCTGCGGTCGCTTGTTGAGCACATGGCAGGCGCACTGGACGAGGGATTCGCCCAGGCTGCCGTGGGTGATGAGGAAAATGCCGATCATGGTCGCAACGATTGTAACCGAAGGCCGACTCAGGGAAGCTCGGCCACCGGCACGTCCTTCGCCAGCAGCGTCAGCCGCTGGCGCAGCGCCGCCGTGACCTGCATCGCGCCGGCAGCGTCGATCCGCAGCGCCTGCTCGACGCCGAGGCGCCGCGCAAGGCCGCGCCATTCGGCGGGGCCGGCGACGAACAGCGGCTTGCTGGCCGCGTCCGACAGGGCGCCGACGCCCCGAAGGAAGTGCCCTTGGGGTGCGCCGGGCCGCGGCGGGATCAGCACGGTGACCGCCTGCGTGCCTTCGGCCGGGCGGCCGCTGCGCGGGTCGAGCAGGTGGCTGTAGCGCTTGCCGCCCACCTCGAAATAGCGCTGGTAGTCGCCCGAGGTGCCGATGGCCTCGCCGTCGCGCAGTTCGAGGGTGGCCAGCGGCGCGGCGGCGCGCGGATGCTGGATGCCGACGCGCCAGGGCGTGCCGCCCTTGTCGCCGAGCGCCATGACGTTGCCGCCGATGTTGATGAGGGCGTTGT
>CAJPFL010000259.1 GCA_905339315.1 Rhodocyclaceae bacterium | reverse complement strand
GTGCGGCGAGCGGTTGTCGCGCACCATCAGCGGCAGGTTGAGCTGGCGGCAGCGCGCCTCGGTCAGTGTCAGGCAGATCAGGCCGCGGCCGTGCTTGGCCATGAAGTTGATCGCCTCGGGGGTGACGTATTCGGCGGCCAGGACGAGGTCGCCCTCGTTCTCGCGGTCCTCCTCGTCGACCAGCACGACCATGCGGCCGTCGCGGATGTCGGCGATGATGTCCTTGATGGGGGATAGGGCAGTCATTCGTTCTCCGCGCTCAGCATGCGCTCGATGTAGCGGGCGACGAGGTCGATCTCGAGATTGACCCGGCTGCCTGCCTGCAGGTGCTTGAGCGTCGTCACCGCCATGGTGTGCGGGATCAGGTTGATGGAAAAGTCGGTCTTGTCGACACGGTTCACCGTCAGGCTGACGCCGCTCACCGTGACCGAGCCCTTGCGCGCGATGTACTTCGCCAGCGGCTTCGGTGCGCGGATCAACAGCTCGTGGCTCTCGCCGATGCGCTCGAACTTCAGCACCTCGCCGACGCCGTCGACATGGCCCGTCACCAGGTGGCCGCCGAGGCGGTCGGCCAGGCGCAGCGCTTTCTCCAGGTTCACTTCGCCGGGCGCATCCAGGCCGACGGTGCAGTCCAGCGTCTCGCGCGAGACGTCGACCTTGTAGCCGGGTTTGTCAGAAGCCCCGGCCTTCTCGATGACGGTCAGGCAGACGCCGCCGTGGGCGATCGAGTCGCCCAGGGCCACGTCCGAGAGGTCGAGGCCCGGCGCCTCGACGGTCAGGCGCAGGCCTTTCTCCAGGGCTTGCAGATGGGTGATCCTGCCAATGGCGGCGACGATTCCGGAAAACACCTTGTTTGTCGGGGAAATATCAGGAACCGCGAATTTTACCCGCGAACCGCCCCCCGGTGTTTGAGCCGCCTCAACTGCCCAGGGCGGTATTCACGACCTTTATGAACTGCTCGGCGGGCTGGTAGCCGACCACGCGCAGGTTCTTGCGCTCCTGGCCCTGGCGGTCGAAGAAGATGATGCCGGGCGGACCGAACAGGCTGAAGCGCTTCAGCAGCGCCTTGTCCGCGTCGCTGTTGGCGGTGACATCCACCTGCAGCAGGGTCATGCGGCGCATCTGCGCCGCCACTTTCGCGTCGGAGAAGGTGTACTTCTCCATCTCCTTGCAGGAGACGCACCAGTCGGCGTAGAAATCCAGCATCACCGGCTTGTCCGCCGCGGCGAGGCGCGCATCCAGTTCGGCCAGCGTCTGCACGCGATCGAAGGCGACATGATCGGCCGGCACGCCCGCGCTGCGCAGGAAGCCGAGCGGGGCGAGCGGGTCGCGGCTGCCGCCGACGGCGCCGATCACCAGCGAGGCGCCGACGAGCAGCAGCACCATGCCGATGCCCTTCCAGAAGCGCGCCCAGCCGTGCGCGTGCGGCGGCAGCGGGTCGATGGCGCGCAGGAACACCGCCGAGCCGATGGCCAGCGCGCCCCAGGCGCCGAGGTGCGCCCAGGCCGGCAGCACCGGCGAGACCAGCCAGATGGCCAGGCCGAGCAGCAGGACGCCGAAGAACTTCTTCACCGACTCCATCCACGGCCCGGTGTGCGGCAGGAGCGAGCGCGTCGACACGCCGACGATCACCAGCGGCACGCCCTTGCCCAGCGCCATGGCGAACAGCGCCGCGCCGCCGAGGACGGCGTCGCGCGTCTGCGCGATGTAGAGCAGGGCGCCGGCCAGCGGCGCCGCCACGCACGGTCCGACGATCAGCGCCGAGAGCGCGCCCATGGCGGCGACGCCGTGCAGCGAACCGCCCCTGACGCGGCCCGACTCCTCCGAGAGCCTGCTTTGCAGGAAGGTGGGCAGCTGCAATTCGTAGAAACCGAACATCGACAGCGACAGCACGACGAACACCAGCGCGAAGCCGCCCAGCACCCAGGCGTTCTGCAGCGCCGCCGAGAGCATCGAGCCGGACAGGCCGGCGGCGACGCCGGCGGCGGCGTAGGCGACCGCCATGCCCAGCACGTAGGCCAGCGAGAGGACGAGGGCGCGGCCCTTCGAGATATGGTGGCCGTGGCCGACGATGATCCCCGACAGGATCGGGTACATCGGGAACACGCAGGGCGTCAGCGCCAGCAGGATGCCGGCGCCGAAGAAGGTGGTGAGGATCAGCCAGAAGCCGGCGTTCTTCAGCAGGCCGGCGAGCTGCGACGACTCGTCCTCCACGGCGCCGCCCGCGGTTTGGGCGGGTGCGGCGGCGGCCGGGCCCATCGCCGCGAGGCTTACCTGCAGCGTTTGCGGGTTGGGCGGGTAGCAGACGCCGATGTCGGCGCAGCCCTGCGAGCTTGCCTTGAGGGTGACCGTGTCGAGTCCGTCCGGCGCCGTGAACGGCAGGCGGACGACCACCTCCTTGCGGTAGGTCTCGACCTCGCCGAAGAACTCGTCCTGCTTCACCTTGCCCGGCGGGAACTGCGGCGTGCCCGTCTTCACCGTCGCCGGTTCCAGCGCGAACTGGAACTTGTCGCGGTACATGTAATAGCCCTTGGCGATGTCGTAGCGGATTTCCAGGGTGCCGGCATCGAGGGCGCGGGCGGACAGGCGATAGGCCTGGTCCACTTCCAGGAGTTCCTGTGCGCCAGCCGCCAGCGGCAGGCAAAGCGACAGCAGCAGGAGCAGGCGGCGGATCATTGGGGTCCTTGGCGTTACTGGGCGGCGGTCGAGGCCGCCACCCAGGCGAGGTAGTCGGGCAGTCCCTTCTCGATTCGGACAGCCACGATCTCCGGAAGTTCGTAGGGGTGGTAGGCGCGGATCGCCTCTTCCAGCGCGGCGTAGCGCGGCGCGCTGGTCTTGATCAGCAGCGGCACCTCCTCGGCCTCCTCCAGCCTGCCTTCCCAGCGGTATATCGAGAGGCAGGGCGACAGGATGTTCGCGCAGGCGGCGAGGCGCTGCTCGACGAGTTTCGTGGCGAGGGCCCGTGCGCTCTCCGCGTCGGGCAGGTTGGTGATGACCAGGAGGGTGTCCATGGAGGCGGATTCTACTATTTCAGGAGCCGCCGCCGCGCCAGCAGCAGGGCCAGATGGAAGCCCGCGAGGGCATACAGCGCCAGCACGGCGACATGCAGCAGAATGTCCTGCGGAACGGATCCCAGCAATAGCGGGCGGGCAAGTTGCACGGCATGCGACAGCGGCAGGAAGGCCGATACGGCCTGGAATGCCGCCGGCAGCTGTTCGACCGGGAAGAACACCCCCGACAGCAGCGTCATCGGCGTGATGAACAGCGTGAAGTAGTACATGAAGAAATCGTAGCTCGGCGCCAGCGCCGTGACGATCAGGCCGAGACCGCCGAAGCTCAGCCCGACGAGGAATATCAGCGGCAGCACCCAGAGCGACAAGGGCGTGGAGGTCAGTCCCAGCGCCCAGATGACGGCAAGGATGGCCAGGCCCGAAAGGAATGACTTGCTGGCGGCCCAGACCAGTTCCGCCAGCACCAGGTCGTCGAGGGAGACCGGCGCATTGAGGATCGCATCCCAGGTGCGCTGAACCTGCATGCGCGAGAAGGCCGAGTACAGCGCCTCGAAAGTGGCGGCGTTCATGGTCGAGAAGCACACCGTCCCGGCCGCGAGAAAGGTGATATAGGAGACGCCGCCGACCTCCGGCAGCAGCCTGCCCAG